>NZ_NTFS01000469.1 GCF_002289455.1 Brunnivagina elsteri CCALA 953 | reverse complement strand
TTCATAACAATCAATTACAATTACTCTACTATAGATGTAATATGATTAGTAAATCTAGCTATAGGAATTATCATAATCGCAATATTTGATGATTTGACCAAAACAAATTTAAATTTATTTAACTTGAAATAATATGCATCGTCTCATCGTTTTAAATTTAGGCAAAGGAGATTTACAACATGGTTTCCCAACTGCGATCGCACAATTTTGGGAATCGGAAGAACTAGCTCCAATGCAGTTTACAGGGAGTTTACCTGCTAATCCCAGTCTTGATGTTCTTTATCAACGTTGGTTACTATTATATGAGTCTTTATATGCTAATTTGGCTTGGAGAAGAACTCGAAATATCCACCCAGAATTTGAAATTGATGAGGATGATAAGGAAGTTACTCATATTTCCCATGCGGAATTTCAAGAAGTTTCTCAAAATTTACAAGTTCAATTAAATAGCTGGCTAAATACAGAAGATTTTTTAACTATTGACCGTAAATTACGTACTCATTTAACCCCAAAAGATGAAATTCGTTTGGTGATTGTGGCACAAGATGGGAAGATTTTAAAATTACCTTGGTGTTTGTGGGATTTTTTATCTGATTATTCACAAGCTGAAATCGCTCTTAGTCCTCCTGAATATGCACGTTCTTTAAAAATTGCAAATAAACCAAAAAAGAAAATTAAAATATTAAGTATTTTAGGCAATAGTCGCGGAATTGATACTGTTAAAGACCAAGAAATATTAAAACAACTTCCAGATTCAGATATAACTTTTTTAATTGAACCAACATCACAACAGCTAAATGAAAAACTTTGGCAAGCAGAATGGGACATTTTATTTTTTGCAGGACATAGTTCAAGTCAGGGCAAGGGTTCGATTCAAATTAATCCCACGGAAACTTTGACAATTGACCAATTAAAATATGGTTTAAAAAAAGCGATATCTAACGGTTTAAAACTAGCAATTTTTAACTCCTGTGATGGGTTAGGTTTAGCCCATGATTTAGCAGATTTACATTTACCCCAAGTAATTGTCATGCGGGAACCCGTACCCGATAAAGTTGCTCAGGAATTTCTTAAACATTTTCTTGCTGCTTTTTCTGGAGCAAAATCCCTTTATCTTGCCGTACGGGAAGCAAGGGAAAAACTACAAGCATTGGAAACAGAATTTCCCTGTGCCACTTGGTTACCCGTAATTTGTCAAAATCCTGCGGAAACACCATCTAATTGGAGGGAATGGTGCGGCAAAAAACAACCAATTCAATTATTACCAAATCGTCGGCAATTACGATTAATTCTGTTATCTAGTTTAGTAAATACCCTCTTAGTATCAGGAGTTAGATTTTTCGGATTACTATCTCCAGTCGAATTATTTGCATTTGATATATTGATGCGATCGCGCATTCCCGAACAACCTGACGCTCGAATTTTGGTAGTCACTGTAACTCCCGAAGATATTCAAGCACAGGATTCAGAACCCCGTTTTGGTTCCCTATCTGATACTACCCTGAGCAAATTACTGCAAAAATTAGAACAATATCAACCTGTCGCAATTGGTTTAGATATTTACCGCGATTATCCCAGTCGCAAACCCGAATTAGCCCAGCAATTACGGCAAAATCAGCGCTTGATTGGTGTCTGCAAACGTCCAGATACCAAAGATGACCCAACAGGTACTTTACCATCACCAGAGATACCCGAAGCACAGTTAGGATTTAGTGATTTTGTTCAAGATGATGATAGTGCGATTCGTCGTCATTTGTTATTTTTAACACCGAATACAACTTCCCGTTGCACTGCTGCTTATGGATTCAATACCCAGCTTGCATTCCAATATTTATACACAAAAGGTATTAAGCCAGAATTTACACCAGACGGAAATCTCAAACTAGGTAAAAAAGTCTTGCCATCGATAAGCGATCGCACAAATGGATATCAAGGTATTGATGCGGGTGGCAGTCAGTTATTATTAAACTATCGAGCAACGAGTAACCCACAGAATATAGCCCAAAAAGTCACCTTAAAGGATATTTTCAGCAACAAAGTCAATTCCAAAGCCATCCAAAATCGGATTGTCTTGATTGGTATCGCAGATTTGAGTGCTGGGGATTATTGGTCAACCCCCTATGGAGCAGGTTCCTCCAACAAAATTCCTGGTGTCTTGATTCACGCACACATGGTTAGTCAAATTATTAGTCATGTTTTAGATGGAAGACCATTATTATGGGTTTGGTCTGGTTGGGGAGAATATAGCTGGATTGGATGCTGGGCAATACTTGGAGGCTTTATTGCTTGGCGATTTCGTCGGTTAGTAATTATGGGTATAGTTATATCTGTATCAGTGATAATACTCGGCACAACGTCTTGGATATTGCTTAACTCCGGTGGTTGGATTCCTTTAGTTCCATCTGCGATCGCTTTACTCTTGACTAATGGTGCGGTGGTTATTTTACAGTTGAGCCATAAAGATTAACTAGTCTATGTTAGAATCTCCAACAAAATAAGGTGGGCAAAAATGAAAGCGATCGAAGTATAATCTCATATTCTTTGCGTCTCTGCGCGACAAAAAAGGTTTAGTTCATTTACCTGAAAATCGCCGTCAATCCAATCTTGTATTATATTAAGTATTTGTAAATTTTCTTTCATTTTCAGCGATGTAATACCGTTTGCGCTATCTTTAGTATCGGCACAACATACAAGTTGAGAATTTCAATTGCATAAATCTCATCAACCAGACGTGTAAATAATCAAATGTCTGACCAATAATTCCTGATTAAACTCCCACACTTAATTTATTGGTGAAATCAATCCAAAATCGGATGACAAATTTATTCCCTAATTAATTTGTAAATTTATTAATTAACTTTATTTCAATTATGAACCACACAAAACCTGACACCAAAATCTTGACTCAAATAATTAATAATCCTATCGTTAAATTTATTACCATCCTCGCACTCTGTACAAGTTGTAACCCAGGTTTCGGAGAACAAATAGTTGCCACAAACACCAATTCTACATCAATCGCAATCAAATTTGTACCACCCCCACCACCACCACCAAATCGTGGAGAACCCACAGGAAGGGCACAGGGAGGAGCCGGAAGAGGTTGCGAACCAACTGCACTTGTACCTGTAACTAAATCAAATAATGGTAATCTTCTGTGGGGTTTAACAGTAGCCGAAAGACCACAATTTTGGTTTAGCTTACCCAGGAGTTTGACATCAAAAGATGCCATTGAATTTGTATTAACAGATAACCAGAAAAAAACAGTTTATAAAACTAAATTGAATAGCTTGACAACTCCGCAAGGAATAGCTAGTTTCCCTATTCCTGAAAATATACCAGCTTTAAAAATAGGACAATCTTATAATTGGTCTTTCTCTGTTTACTGCGATTTTCAAACTATCGAAGATAAACCAGGAAACGTTCAAGGTACTATCCAACGAATTGCTATAAATCCTCAATTAAAAAATCAACTAGCAAATGCCAAAACACCCATTCAACAAGCAACAGTCTACGCCAAAAATGGCATTTGGTTTGACGCACTAACAACCTTAGGAATTAACATACGTAAAGAAAAATCCAAAGAGATTTCCTCCGCTTGGACTGAATTACTGCGACAGGTAAACTTAGAAAAAAATTCCTCACTTCCCATTACCAATTGTTGCGATACTCCAAAGAAGTAACTAAGTCCTAGCACTTAGAGAGTACTGGTAAAATAATTATTTATTTAATTCCCAAAAGCCTTAGAACATTCCTCTTTAGAGGAATTTAGCCATTAGACAGGGAATTAATTCCCTGGCTTATTAGGCATTTTCTGCTTTCATGATTTATAAACACTCTCTTACACCAACAGATGTGATATGCCAACGGCATTAAGCTCCACTTATCGCAAAAACACAAAACAGCACATTAAGTAATCTCGTCGATATGTTCCACCAAAACATATCCAGCCAAATCAGTCTACAATCCTAATGCTACTCTAGTTTGTGGACCCACTCTACCATCAGCTAATAACCCATTATTGAGTTGGAAGTTACGAACAGCACGGGAAGTTATGGAACCGTAAAAACCAGTTGTCGGTATACCTAATGCCTGTTGAACCCGAATAACTGACCTACCTTGAGAACCAGCACCAAGGGTTACAGGACCACCAACACCAAGTCCAGGTCTATTTATCCTACCAGGATTGACACCAACAAATCTGGAGGCTACGTAATTACCCGAAGACAAGCGACTAAAGCCATTTTCCGTATCCACTACAATAGCAAGTCTGGCACCATTTCGCAAACATCCAACTACTGGTGAATTTAGACTTGGTGCAGAACGAACTCGCAAACAGCTACCATTGGTACGGACATAACCTAACGCACTCACAGCAGCTTGTGCTTGGGGAAGACTTCCAAGTATCATACCCACACTTGCAAATGCTAAACAAGCAGATTTGAAAACAGTTTTCAAGTTGAAATTTATTTTGCGAAGTTTTAATTGCGCTTCTGTTGCTGCATTTTGATTCGTATCAGTCATAACTGAGTAAGCAAGATATTCCATCTTCAAATTCTCCCTTGTAAGTTCTTAGTTTTGATAACCTTTGATAAGTACCTTGATAAGTAAAGAGATATGTTCAGCTTTTCTGTTATATCTCTGCTTTATCTCAGACGTATCTAAGGCTACAGATAATCTTAGAGGATTATTA
>NZ_NTFS01000468.1 GCF_002289455.1 Brunnivagina elsteri CCALA 953 | reverse complement strand
TACTAATACTGTAAGCAGCCCAAATCCCAAATACCTAATTCCCATGACACTTCCCAGTCCTGGTAGCGTCTTGGCTACGTTAACAGAAATGACTCAGGTTAATCGCACTCACGCACTTTTGCGACGTGTGAAAGACCTCTCAGTGACAGAGTTTGTATGCCTACTTGATTTTATTACCGCCGAATTTCAGCAATTTTTGAGGGCAATTGAATTAATCAATAATGAAGCCCTCGAAACAATGTTAGAAAAGGTTTTGGAGGCAATTACTCTTAAAATTGGTCAAATTCTGCAAGCCGAACATACAGCAATTTTTTTGGTCGATCATGATAAAGGTCAATTATGGTCGAAGATTCCTCAAGAGAATATTCACAAACCTCTGGAAATTCGGACTCCGATTAATGTTGGTATTCCCGGACATGTAGCAAGTACTGGGGAATGTTTGAATATTCCCGAAACAACAAGTCATCCCTTATTTAGTCCCGAATTAGAAAAACAAATGGGCTACAAAATTAATAATATTTTGTGTATGCCTGTTTTAAGTAGTAAAAATCAAACTGTTGCGGTTGTCCAGCTAGCAAATAAAACCGGGGATAGTCCCTTCGATCAAGAAGATGAAAGACGGTTTCGTGACTTTGCCGCATCGATCGGAATTATTTTAGAAAGTTGTCAATCATTTTATGTAGCAGCACGCAATCAAAGAGGTGCCACAGCATTATTAAGAGCGACTCAAACCTTGGGTCAAAGTTTGGATTTGGAAGCGACTTTGCAGATAGTCATGGAACAAGCCAGAATTTTGATGCAAGCTGACCGTAGTACCCTATTTCTGCATAGGAAAGAAATGGGGGAATTGTGGACAAAAATTGCTGCTGTTGATGAAGAAAAAGAGGTGGAAATTCGCATTCCTTCAAATAGGGGAATTGTTGGTTATGTAGCATCGACAGGTGAAGCTTTAAATATCCCAGATGCTTATAAAGACCCACGTTTTGACCCCAGTACTGATAGAAGAATGGGGTATGTAACCCGCAATATTTTATGTTTACCCGTGTTCAATTCCGCGAATGAACTAATCGGGGTGACACAGTTAATTAATAAGCAGCAGGGTAGTTTTACTGCGTCTGATGAAGAGTTTATGCGGGCATTTAATATCCAAGCTGGAATTGCCCTAGAAAATGCTCGATTATTTGAAAATGTATTGTTAGAAAAGCAGTATCAAAAAGATATTTTACAAAGTCTTTCTGATGCGGTCATCTCCACTGATATGGGTGGACAAATTGTCACTATAAATGATGCAGCATTAGTGTTATTGGGATGTCCCCTTGGTGAACCCCATGAAAAGCATAATAAAACTTCGTGGGAACAAAATTTCATTGGTCGTTTGGTATGGGAAGTTGTACCAATCGATAATTTGCAAATGCGGTTGGAGGATAGCTTAAAAACTGGTGCAAAACACTATGTACCCGAACAAACTCTCACTGCTGGAATTTGTTACCTGCTGGAAACAGATTTGCAAATTGAAGAATTTAATTTGAGTCAGACAAACTTTAAAAATGGTAGTCAAGATACGACATCAAGTGATACAGCAATAACTCCACATCCTATTTTTGTTGTTCGCGATCGCAATAATTCCAGCAAATTTCTTCCTTGGAACCAACTTCTGACTCCCCTATCAGAATTAATCCCCGAAAACCAAGTTCAGCAAATCGAACGTAGCATGAATCTCACTGTAAACCCCCTCACCAACCCAGTTGGTGGGGTTCGAGGTGGATTGGTGGTTTTGGAGGATATCAGCCGTGAAAAGCGGATGAAAACCACGATGTATCGATATCTTACTCCCCACGTAGCCGAACAGGTAATGGCTTTGGGTGAAGATGCTTTGATGGTGGGGGAACGTAAGGAGGTGACAATATTATTTTCGGATATCAGAGGCTACACCACACTTACGGAAAATCTCGGAGCTGCTGAGGTTGTATCCCTGCTCAATCAATACTTTGAAACGATGGTGGAAGCGGTATTTAATCACGAAGGAACCCTGGATAAATTCATTGGTGATGCTTTGATGGCTGTATTTGGGGCACCATTACCGCTAACAGAAAATCACGCTTGGAAGGCAGTACAAGCAGCTTTAGAAATGCGACGACGACTGGAAGAATTTAACCAAAGACGCATCATTGAACAACAACCTCAAATTCATATCGGCATTGGTTTGAGTTCTGGGGAAGTGGTTTCTGGTAATATTGGTTCCCACAAGCGTATGGATTACACCGTAATTGGTGATGGTGTCAATCTCAGTTCCCGCTTGGAATCCATCACAAAAGAATACGGTTGCGATATAGTTTTGAGCGAATTTACCTACCAACTTTGCAGCGATCGCATTTGGGTACGTCAACTCGATAAAATTCGCGTTAAAGGCAAACACCAAGCCGTAAATATCTACGAATTAATTAGCGATCGCACTAGTCCACTCGACTCTAATACTCAAGATTTTCTCTCACATTACCATGCTGGGCGATCGGCATTATCATCACGCAATTTTAAAGATGCAATTCTCTGCTTTGAAGCTGCACAAGCAATTCGACCTCATGACCATCCTCTAAGTATACATCTCAAACGCGCCCACAATTACCTCCTACAACCACCCCCAGAATCTTGGGATGGAGTATGGACTATGAGCAGCAAATAAATATAAAAAATAATGTAGAGACGTGATACATCGCGTCTCTCTATATTCCTGATTGTCTATATTTTTATTTCTGAATTGCAAAGATGACCCACCTGGTTGTCTCTACTTACGATATTCAGTATAATTTGCACGTTGAAGCTATTGGTATTGAATTTCCTGACTATTTTAGGCACTTTCAAAATACCCTATTTTCCTGATGTGCCATTTTTAATCAATAACCTACTTAGGAACGCAAACTAAACAACATGCAATTCCGGTTGAATTGTTAATGGTGCGTTAGAGAACTCCACAGAAAGAAATGCCCAATGTCATTCTGAGGAACGAAGAATCTCGCGTAGATGCTTCGTTCCTCAGCATGACAACACAGGATCATTCATTTTGTGGCTTACTCTTACTGTTGCACTTTATTTAATCCTCATTCCTTACTTTCCTCTTCTCCACCAAAAGGATTCTCACCTATTTTCAATTGCTTCTTTGCTCGTTTTAATTGTTTCCACAATGCTTTTACTTGGTCGTAAGCTTCTTCTGGGGAAATTTTTCCCGATGTTTCCAAGCTACAAATTATACCAACACGTTGGGCAAATTCTTGGAAATTGGCGTTAAATACCAAGTTTTCTGGTTTCACTTGACCATAATAACGACCACGAGGGTAGAGAAAATCATCTTTGTCCACTTTTTGCTTTCTCCACTTTTTGCTTTCTCCACTTTTTGCTTTCTCCACTAAAAAAATGATCGAAAAGCCTCTAAATTCAGCATTCAGAAAATAGGGCTTTCTAAATGCTTATTATTAATTCTAATCTCATTTTATTGAGAATAATGATTATCATCAGATAATCATCCAATGTATTTATTATAGATTATGGTGGTCAACTAGTTTTTCACTCTCCCTCCTGGGACAGATGTTTGCAGGGTAATTAAAATTAGGGGTGACTGCTATATGGTAATGTAAAGAATAATACGTGGTCAAAAAGTTCGATGGGAGTGTAATTTAAAATGCTATCTTATCTGTGCTGCGACTTGCTGATGCTGGCGACACTGAACTAGCTGGGTTTTTGCAAAAAATACTTTTTACTTTTTCTTTGGTGAAGATAAAATTTTAGGAAAGTATTTTGTTTGGGTTAAAACTTCTTGGGTTTAATTTTGAAATTTTCGATTAACCAAGATTTTTTGGATGAACAATGACGAATAAGAACGTAACTAAAGATAAAATGGTTAAGCCTAAAAGCATCAAGCCAGCCCCATACCTCAGAAATAACCTCCCATCATGTCAGCTCACTCCAAGTTATACGAAGGCAAAGCCAAAATAATCTACTCTACGGAAGAACCGGAAATCTTGCTAGCCGATTTTAAAGATGATGCAACCGCCTTTAACGCTCAGAAGCGTGGGAACATCACTGGAAAGGGAATTATTAACTGTATCATTTCCTGCAAGTTATTTCAACAACTAGAGTCATTAGGAATTAAAACCCATTACATAGACAGCCCCAAACCGAATCAAATGCGGGTTAAGGCAGTTAAAATTGTGCCGATAGAGATTGTGGTGCGAAATATTGCGGCAGGAAGCTTGTGTCAGCAAACAGGATTGCCCTTGGGGACAGAGTTAAAGCAGCCGTTGGTGGAATTTTATTATAAAAATGACCAGTTAGGCGATCCGCTTTTAACACGCGATCGCATCAGGTTACTGGAATTAGCTACACCGGAACAAGTAGACGAAATTACCCATCTAGCATTGCAAATCAACAATTTTTTGATCGACTTTTTCCAGCGATGCGGCATTACCCTAGTGGACTTTAAACTGGAGTTTGGTTTGGACTCACAACAGCAAATTTTGCTAGCTGACGAAATTAGTCCCGATACTTGTCGTTTATGGGACATATCCGCAGCAAACGACCCCGACCGTAGAGTATTGGACAAAGACCGCTTCCGTCGGGATATGGGCAATGTAGAAAACGCTTATCAGGAGGTTTTAAACCGCGTACTCAAAGCGGTAGAAAATAACAATTAATTTATTTTCTCATTAGTTTTTGGT
>NZ_NTFS01000467.1 GCF_002289455.1 Brunnivagina elsteri CCALA 953 | reverse complement strand
TTTTATTGTGGTTGTGCGATCGCAATGATTTAAAATTTTTGGGTAACGGATTCAGCGCGATACACTTTTAGCGTTAAGCTTTGCTTATCGCAATTTTAAATCCACATGACACAAATATTCCCCGGTGAAGTATTCGCAAACACCACCGATTTCGACAATGGCATTCGTCAACTGATACCCCGCTACGACGAAATGCTGGAGGTAATTGTCCGTTGTCTACCTTCCACAACTCAGCGTATTTTAGAACTTGGTTGCGGTACTGGTGAACTGAGTTTAAAAGTATTACAGCGCTTTCCTGAAGCAAAAATTATTGCTCTTGATTACTCACCACGGATGATAAACTTTGCACAAGAGAAAATTTCCCAGGCTGGATGCGATCGCAATTGGCAAGGGGTTGAAGCTGACTTTGGGGAATGGACAAATAATCCCGCAAAATTTCCTATTGGTGATGATTTTGATGCTTGCGTTTCATCCCTAGCAATTCACCATCTCCCAGATGAAATGAAAATGAGCTTGTTTGCGAGTATCTACAAAAACCTCAAACATGGTGGTTATTTTTGGAATGCAGACCCAATTTTAGCGGAAACACCAGCTTTAGCGGAAGTATATCAAACCGCACGGGAAGAATGGACAAGCCGACAAGGGATTGCGATCGCAGATGTTCGTGCCAAAATAGGTAGAAGCAGCACCTATGGTTATTCTAGTCAAGACCAATTAGCAACCTTGGAAACACATTTACAAATGCTTTCTCAAGCCGGATTCGCCACAGTAGCCGTTGCTTGGAAGTATTATGGATTAGCGGTGTTTGGAGGAATTAGGGGAGGCAGTAGGCAGTAGGCAGTAGGCAGTAGGCAGTAGGCAGTAGGCAGTAGGAATAAAATATGTTTCTGCTCTCAGCATAGCTGTCATTTCATCCCATCTATCAATTTCGTCACATTTAGGATTAAATACTAATTAAACTCATAATTCCCAGTTAATTAACCGTAGAGAGTAACTGACAGAGAATTCACCCCTAAGTCAAAGTACAGGATAAACCCAGATGGACACAGATAATAAATTCATGATTTTTTGTGAACCCTGGGTAAATTCTTAATTTTTAGCTCACAATTCAATATTTTACCTTTATATGACGCTTACTCACAACCCTTGCGTTTTAGTGATTGAAAGCGACGACAGTTTAGCAAATCAGCTTTCTTTTGACTTGAAAGAAGCAGGATACGAAACTGTCATTGCCCATGATGCCTCAAGCGGGATGCAGTACAGTCGCGATCGCGAACCTGCTCTAATTGTAATTGACCGGATGCTATCTGGTGAATCGGGACTTTCCCTATGTAAAAATATCCGGGGTACAGGAATGCGATCGCCTGTTTTAGTTTTGATGGCACGGGATACTGTAGACGATCGCGTTGCTTGTCTTGAAGCTGGAGCTGATGACTACTTCCTCAAACCTTACCGTGCTGAAGATTTTTTAAATTTAGTGCGTCTCTATCTCAAACCTGATGTCGATACCAGCGAACAATTACGCTTTGGTGACTTGGTTCTCGATATTGCAACCCGTCGCGCTATCCTCAATGGACGAGCGATTGATTTGACAATGAAGGAATTTGAGCTTTTAAAGTTTTTGATGGAACATCCTCGCGAAGTCTTAACTCGCGAACAAATCCTAGAAAATGTCTGGGGTTACGATTTTATGGGGGAATCGAATGTGATAGAAGTCTACATTCGTTACTTACGTCTAAAAATCGAAGATGAAGGGCAAAAACGTCTCATTCAAACTGTACGCGGTGTTGGTTACGTCTTACGAGATTCTTAAAGTTTGGGAATTGGGGATTGGGAATTGGGCATTGGGCATTGCGAATTACGAACCAACCATTAACCACTAAATAATCAACTACTAATCATCAATCTATAATAAACCCTCGCGCCCATCAGCCCCCTTACCCCTAAACCCTTTTACCCCTAGTCCTGATTTTGCACAATAAATATACACTGCAAGCACTAATAACTACAAACTAGGATGTACAATCGAGATTCCAAATCCATTACAACAAATACATGTTACGGTTATCACACTTGTTACCGATAATACTGGGAATTTTACTAATTGGTTGTACGACTGCTACAACTGCCAACCCGCCTACTACCACACCTAGCGTTCAGCCATCAGCACTAGTGACAACAAACACTAATCGAGGTCAACAGTTGCCAATTTCGGCTGTAGCGGTTATACCTAGTGGATTCAACATTCAACTAGAGGTAGCTAAAACATCTAAGCAACAAGAAATGGGTTTGATGTATCGACCTGCATTAGCAAATGACCGAGGTATGTTATTTAAATTTCCCTCGCCACAACCAGTTCGTTTCTGGATGAAGAACGTACCTGTCGCCTTAGATATGGTTTTCCTTCACAAAGGGGTCATACAGGGCATTACGTCTGCGGCTCCTCCCTGCGCTAAAGAACCTTGTCCTACCTATGGTCCCGATAAATTGGTGGATCGGGTCATTGAACTGCGTGCTGGTCGTGCTGCCGAACTTGGTCTCAAAGTAAGCGATCGCATTGAAGTCAAATTTATTGTTCCTAAGGATAAAAAATAAAAAGATAGTCAAAAATACTGCCTACAACTAAGTTTTTTTACTGTTATAAAAATGTAGCCTATAATCCTTGAAACCATTGTTAGGAATGAATAAAATTGCATAATCCCTCAAGACTCCTCACATCAGACAGTCAAAAAGTTTACTTTAGTGCAAGTGTTTGATATACTACTATTCATTCAAATCAAATCTAGCTATTTCAATAGTGAAAATTACAAATAAAGCACTGAGTAGCAAAAAATCTTCCTTTTGGTGCAAGACCAAGAATCACCAATGAGAGAATATTAAGCTATGAAATTTTGATACTACGGATGAGATAACTTGAATAAGTTAATGCAATATATCTAATAAGTTTAGTTTATATCTGGGATAGTAAGTATTATTTAACTTGAAAAAGTTGATAGTGCATCTGCCGAAGTTTTTATAGGCGTGATCGAGTCTGGGATCGAAACTAATTTCAGGAACTTTTGCGGAATTTGCTTATAAGGTTTGGTTGGATATAGATACATTACCTATGTAGTGACAGATGAAATACTGGCAACTAAATGATGAAGAATAACAAGCTTATATATGACAATACACACTACTCAAGGAGGTGAGCTAAAAATGTTACCAACGACATATTCTCGATTAATTCATTTTTTACAAGAAGACTTGGCAATTTCATCGGCATGTATTGCCGTTGCACTTCGTCACAGTCAGCAGGATCCTGGACCATTGCCAATGATTCTGTGGCAGTATGGTTTAATTACCCTGGAACAGTTAGAACAGATATATGACTGGATGGAAACAGCCGCATAAATCTAAACCGATAAAGTTAAAGATAGCAAATTGGGATAGATAATATTTGTTTTGGAAATAGCAAAAACTCATACTTTTATAATTTACAATCCAAAATCTCAAATCGATAGGGATATGACATTTGGGATGGGTTGGCTCGATTTAGGAGGATTTAGCTTATGTTATGTCCACTCAACCTCTGGAAACAGCAGGTAGATTGGGAAATGCGCTGTACAAGTTTAAGTTTGTGTTTAAGTTCGGTAGATGACAAGCAAAAAGCAGTCAAAAAGCGGGTTGATGAATTCAACTCGCTTTTTAATTGCCATTGAGTAAAAATCTTAGTTGCAAAAATAAACGCTGTGGTGCCTCAGTTCAAATATAGTTGTAATTATTAGCAGCATGAACTTTTAAGACGGTTCAATGTGTGTTTTAGTGAATTTTAGTATTTATTCAGTTATAGCTTGATGTTTTATGCAAATTTACCTTTCAAAAAAGAAGAGAGTTAAGTTAGATTAGTGTTCGAGCAAATGGATTAATAAGTCGGTTCAATTTTGAGTTTCATATGTTACTGCAATGGTAAAGCCCAGTATGAGTGTATTAGGTGACTATGAGTTTTGGTACAACTTGGGAAACGAACAGTTTGATTTGGGACTTACTGAAGATGCGATCGCATCCTACGAACATGCTACTACTATCAAACCAGATTTTGCTGAGGCTTGGTTTCAAATCGGCAATGTTTTTGAGGATGATGATGATGGAGAAACTGCAATTAATTATTATGAGAAAGCGGTTGCTATCAATCCAGACTTTTGTGAAGTTTGGTCTAAATATGGTAATCTATTACACAAATTAGGGCGGGAAAGTGAAGCTGTAATTTGTTTTGACAATATTTTAAAAATTCAACCACATGCTTATATTACTTGGTTAGAACGTGGACATAGTTTGAGGAATTTAGAACGTTATGATGAAGCGATAAACTCTTATAATCATATTGTTAATATTGAACCTAAAAATATTGAAACTAGTTTTAATTATCCTTGGCATTGGTTTCATGATGCTTGGCGATCGCAAATTAATTTACTATCTTTAGTGGAACGTTATGATGAAGCCTTAATAAAGTGCGATCGCAAGTTAGAATTTTTCCCAAATGATGTATCAAGCTTGTATCAGCGCGGTGATTTACTCTGTAAGCTCAAACACTATCAAGAAGCACTTACCAATTACGAACAAGTTATACAGCTTCACCCAGACGATTACTTAGCATGGCATCATCGTGGGGAAGTTTTCGCTTATTTAGGTGACATTAAACAAGCTTTAGCTAACTATGACAAAGCCATAGAAATGTATTC
>NZ_NTFS01000466.1 GCF_002289455.1 Brunnivagina elsteri CCALA 953 | reverse complement strand
GTAATAGACAGAGATGCTTCATTGCGCTTCGCTCCATTCAGCATGACAATTGGGCACTTTTTTACTTGGAACACTCTTATGAAGTGCGGAATGTGGGATGTAATTAATCAGAAAAAAGAAAAATGATGCAATTTGCTCCCCTATACCCATTTATCTATAAAATTCTCAAACCAAGCTTTCCTAATTGTCTGTGGATAGGAAATCCCAATTCTCAAAATATTGCCCTCACCTTCGATGATGGTCCCCATAGAGAATATACACCCAAATTACTCGCAGTTTTAGACCATTACAAAATCCCTGCTAGCTTCTTTTGGTTGGGTGTATGTGTCAACCGCGCTCCCGAAGCCGCTAAAATGGTATCGAGTCGCAACCACTGGATTGGTTTACACGGTTACGAACATCATAATTTTCCCTTACTTTCTCCCCAAGAATTGCGTAATAGTCTCGAAAAAACTCAAAGCGTCATTTCTCAAACCTGCAATATCCCACCCGAAAAAATCCGCGATGTTCGTCCACCAAATGGTTTTTTCACCCCCAAAACATTAAAACTATTACAACAGTGGAATTATCGCCCAGTGATGTGGAGTGTTGTTCCGGAAGATTGGGTTAAACCGGGCATAAATATCGTAGTTAAGAGGGTTTTAAATCAAGTTCAAAATGGCTCAATCATAGTACTACATGATGGCTATTTTGGCGGACAAGACGTAGCCACCACAGTAGAAACCTTGATACCACAATTGTTAGCCCAAGGTTATAAATTTGTCACAATTGATAAGCTAAAAAGCACCTAAATCATATATTAAGGTAGGCAGGGATGCCCACCCCACAAGAAGTATAAAATAATTTAGATTATATGACTTAAATACGAAACAGCTTAGTCTTTGGGAAAAAAGATGATTAATCTCGTTGAAATACCACCGATAAATTATTAGCAGGCATTTGCACAGTCTTGATTAAAGTCAAATTTTGGGCTTTTGCTGCTGCGATCGCATCATCTAAATCCCGTACTCCCCACTCAGGATTTTGCATTTGCAGTGACGCATCAAATGCCTCATTACTAGGTGCAGTGTGCTTACCATTCAACTTGTAAGGACCGTACATATATAGAATACCGCCACTAGGCAAAATTCTCCTCGCACCTGCCATTAGTCCCAAACAAGCTTGCCACGGAGAAATGTGAATCATATTAATATTCGCGATCGCACAAATCTCTAAGTCTTGTAAATCCATTGATTCCAGACTCCACACAGGCAAACTCGCATCAAGTTCAATCGGTGGATAAAGATTCTCAGATGGTAATTCCTGTAACCATGCAGCAATACTATCCCGTGCGATCGCGCTTGGATCGGAAGGTAGCCATTTTCGCGGTTTTAAACTTGGTGCAAAGTATGTTGCATGTTCCCCGGTTCCGCTTGCGATTTCTAAAATAGTCCCTCTGCTTGGTAGCACTTGCAAAAGCACCTCTAATATTGCCTCGCGATTACGTTGAGTTGCTGGTGCGAATTGTTTATTACTCATTGGTTAATGGGCATTGGGGATTGGGCATATAGCGGTTTTCATATGAATGAAATACGCTTATCTTGCTCCCCTTCCCTTGTAGGATGTTGTTGGCGAATTAATGATGGGTCGAACCCCATTTTCCTCGTTCCTTGCCTCTGGCAAGGAATGCAGCGATTGAGGCTCTGCCTCAAATCTAACTGGAGGCAGAGCCTCCAAAAGCGCGTTACCAGGCTGGAGCCTGTTAACGAGAGGGTGAGGGTCTTCACCCCTCAACAATTAGCCAACAGTATCCTTGTAGGGAAGGGGTTGGGGGTTAGGTCATTGTATTGGATGCAAGTGAGAACCGCTATAAAAGCCAATATATACAGTTTTTTTTACTTCTGACTACCCTATTCCTGAATTCTGGATTCTGCTGTCTCTTGTGCGTAAGTCCTCATTCGGTTGACTGTTCTTTATCTTATTCTTGATTTAGAAGCCTACAAATATAAATTACAAGCAAAGCACAAACTAGTACCTTTCATAAATAAAGTTTGTTTACAATTTAGCACCGATCGCTTTGCAGTTTCTACACAAATGAATGGAGAGAATAGAGCATAACATCAGTAAATTCTCTCGATTTTTTAATAAATAGAGTTACATAAATCACATTTATCTCCCAGAAAAAGAAAATCGAATAAAGCAGTAATCATCCTGGTGTTGAAATCTAGAAGCACGAAGCACAATGGGCTTATCGAAAACAAAAATGTCAAACGAGAAGCCAAGGATTTTTAAAATGTTATTAGCAAAAAAAGCTCTTTCAATCGCTCTTCTATCTACTGCTGCTACTGCGATCGCAACTGTAAGTAATGCTGGTTCTGCTCATGCTTTGGGTATGACCTATAGTTCTGGTACTTACCGCGATGCCAATGTCACAAATGAAGGTTCTTTCTCTGCCGGTGTTAATCAAGAAGGTTACGAAACATTCGATTTTAATAAGGTTAAGAATGGCGAGTTACCAGGCAATGATAAAGTAAAATACAGTTATTCTGGCAGTAACACACAGACCGGAATTATCACACTTGATAATCCAGAAATTCAATGGGCACCTGCTGGAGTAAAGGGAGAGAAGAATACATCACAGTACTCACAAGTATTTAAAGGTAAAAATTTGATTGTTGAAACAGCCAAAAAAGGTGACACTTTCAATTACTTCGGCTTGAACTTAGGTGCTTTAAGTATCGGTAATACCCTACAATTCTTTAATGGAGGGAATGCAGTAAGTTTAAATTATAAAGATAGTAAAGGTATTGCCCAGGTTGCTAGTACCTTAACTTTTGATATCTTAACTAAACTCGCTCCTACAACAGCTCAACAGCATGGTGGTCAAACAAATGGTTTCTTCGAGTTCTTTTCCACAAGTTTAAATGATAACTTCGACAAAATTGTAATTTCTCAACTGGATGGTGGTGGTTTTGAAACTGATAACCACACATTCCGTATCGGTAAAGGTGCATATACTGCAAGCGTTCCCGAACCTGGTGTTGTCTTAGGTTTAGCTAGTGTTGGTGGGATGTTACTTCGTAGTCGCAAGAAGCAAAAAACTGCATAATTGCCAGATACCGAGAAGTTGATTTCTCTCCTCAATCAACTTTCTCAACTGCATTCTGATATCTATTTCTCATATATAGTCATTGGAAATCAAAGGATTGAATGTAAGTTCAATCCTTTTTTATTTATATCTCCATTCTTTCTACTGTGAGAAGAAAGAATAAAAAATCACAGTCATGAAATCTAGTATTAACCGAACCAATATTTATACGGTTTATATCAACCGTCTAGTAATATTTTCTTGTTCGGTTATTATCAAAAGATAAAGTTGTGAAAACCGTATTTAAGATTTTTAGCGTCTAATTAATATAAAAGTGTGAGCGGTAAATACAACGCTGAAATCCAAAGATAAACAAATATCTACATGAGTTAACGGGAGATACAACTATGAAATTAGTCCGTTGGAATCCTTGGCAAGAAATGAACACAATGCAACATCAACTTAACCGTTTGTTTGATGATGTACTGACTCCATCAGATTTGTTTGAACGTGGTTTTGCCAAAGTACCCGCAGTCGAAATCGCCGAAACTTCGGAGGCAATCAATCTCAAGCTTGAATTACCAGGAATAGACAAAAAAGACTTGGATGTTCAAGTGACTGAAAATGCAGTTTACATTAGTGGTGAACGTAAGCAGGAAAGTAAAACTGAGGAAAATGGGGTAACTAAAACCGAATTTCACTATGGTAATTTCCAGCGTGTAATTCCTCTATCTACCCGCATTCAAAATACTGAGGTTAAGGCAGAATACAAAGATGGTATTTTGAATTTGACATTGCCAAAAACTTCAGAAGAAAAAAACAAAGTTGTCAAAGTGAATCTTGATGAACATAGTCCTTAATTAATTTGATATTCCCGATTTTAATGAACAGTTGGGGATATTATAATTAGCTTCAATCACAACATTCAGCAAAAACCAAAAACTTCCGGTTTGTAGAGAAATCGGAAGTTTTTACATTTTTAGGACTTAGGCAAAGAAACCCGTTTTCTATGCAAAATTGTTGTTTTGACGACCAGTTTCTAGGAAGAAACTGGTTTTTTGGCTTCACGTGCGTAAGTCCTAATTTTTTATCTAGCCCAATTATTTTGCCGTTTGACTTACTTGTAAATTATTTGGTTTGGATTTGGGTACATTGCTGGGGTTAGCTGCGGTAATTTGATTATTCGGGAAACCTAATATCTTTCCAGCATCACGATAATATTTAGTCCAAGCTTTGATTCTAGGCTTTCTCTGCCATTGCGATCGCGTCACACTAATTCTCATCATTGGCACTTTCTGAGCATTGCGATCGCCTAATACAATCAATGATATTTGGTTTGTTCGCGAATTTCGAGAAAAACTACGTCTAATTGTACTGATTGCGGCAGATTCTCCACGCTGAACCATGTTTGCAAAGTTATCTCCATTGTTGGATACAACTGTAATATTTGATGGTGTTTTTGACGCAAAAGCTGGGTTTATGATTTGCCCTAAACCACTACAAGCAATTACTATTCCAATAACTACTTGCCGTGAAAATCTGATGCTACCCATATTCAATTATTCCAATTTTGTAGTTTAATGTTTGGTTTCGTCAAAACAACAATTTTGCATAGAAAACGGGTTTCTTTGCCTAAGTCCTAAAAATGTAAAAAC
>NZ_NTFS01000465.1 GCF_002289455.1 Brunnivagina elsteri CCALA 953 | reverse complement strand
AAGTTAGAAGTTATGAGTTAATAAAATTGATGAACTATGAGTCAGAATTTAAAAATCAGAATTTGAAATTAATAACTAAAAAATGAAATGAAAGCACAGTCTACAAATTCTGACTCTTCATTTCCAAGTTTTAACTTCCTCACTCTTAACTCCTAATTCCTAACTCCTAACTCCTAACTCCTAATTCCTAACTCCTAATACCAATTACTTGTGAAGCCGCACATTATTTCAATCCCCCCAACCTCCCCTTAGCAAGGGGAGGTGCCACAGGCGGTGGGGTTATTTTATGCGTCTTCATATTAAAATGCTATAACTCCCAATTCTTAACTTACGCCAAAGTAATACTCATTACCTTATTACCTTTACGGTTCAATTGTTGCAACTTGCTCGAAAGTTGCTCGAATGGTACGAGTATTTCTGTGGTTATCCGACGTACCACTGTTGTTTTCGATGATGCTGCTTGCATTACCCGTAGTCGGTAAATATCACCTCGGTTTCCGCTTGTAGCACCTGCTAGTGCAGATGATGAAGCTGCATGAATCGGTGATGCAGTATTTTTTGCTACTTCCCAGGTTAGTCGTCCTTGCTTGTATCCTTGGCTGCTATCACTGTTAGCATAACCTCGATACAACTGAAACATGCGACTAAATCCCACATTCTTTTGTCCAACCTGGCTTTTGAATCCGCGATAGTTGGGAACAATGTTCTCGCCGAAATTCTGCTGGTATTCGAGCGAGTCAATGTATGAGTCGATTTCAGCCCCGTAACCTTGTGAACTGTAAAGGTCTACGTGGTATGCTATCTCAGACTCGTCTTCAGGAGCGCGTCCTAAAAAGTGCTTGTAATTTAGTTCGATAAAGCGAACTTGTGAGTTGTTTTGGAAGAACTTCTCACTATACAGTTCTGATTTTGCGATCGCACGCACAAATTCGCGAACTGAAAGTTGCCCTTGCTTCAACAATGACTCGGCACTTAATAAGCGATCGCTTTCCATCAAATAAGAATTACCTAATACCTGACGATAAACAGCACGAACAATGATTTCAATGTCTGTATCGTTGCGATCGGCACGTAATTCTAAAGTTTCCATCGTTTCCATTGAATTGCTCTTTCTAACGAAGGTGAACTCTGAAAAGAAAATATTGAGCTACAATCGACAGTCTACTTGAAACATCAATTAACTGCTAATTGCTTACTTTCACACCAAATTATGCCTAAAACGGATTCGATTTAATCAATCGATATTTGTTACAGGCATTTTTTTACTTTCTATTCTTTCTATAAATTCCTTCAATCTCTAGAATACCGATTCAGTAATTCAAGTCGATATCAAAAAATCGTATTTATTGAAGCCCAGAATTGAAGCGCAGAATTGAATCGCAGAATTTAAAACAAAAATTGAAATTTGAAAAACAGAACCACGTTCAACAAACCCAAACTCAAAAAAAACCGATTTCGATGAAAATAGTGAATTAGTATTTTAGATTTCGACTTATCGAAAAAAGAAATTTTGAGAAAATAGAAAGCTGATTTAGTCTTACTTGTTTGACTAACATCTTCTAAGAAACTAATCCTAAGAAACTAATCCTAAAAAACATGCCCGGAAAGGTAAACAACTCCTAGCGAATCTGCCAGCTAGCCGTTCAACTTTCCGGGCAAAAGCCTGAATTTAGCTCAGGGTATTGATTGCGTAATCAATGTAGGAATTAGCTTCAACAGCAGGATCGCCGCTCAAACCGTGGTTAGCTTTGATATATTTCAAAGCTTCTACATACCAGCTAGGAGACAAGTCGAATGTCTTGTTGATTTCAGCCAAACCAGCAATGAGATAATCATCCATTGGACCAGTTCCACCAACAACCAAGCAATATGTAACCATCCGCAAGTAGTAGCCGATGTCACGAGCGCACTTAGCTTTACCTGTAGAGGTAGAAGCAAAGTTGTTGCCTTGCATTTGGGTGGTGTATGGGAATTTTTGGTATACAGCGTTTGCTGCACCATCAGCCAAGCTTTGAGCTTTTGAAGTTAAACCTTTAGCCGCTTCTAAGCTAGCGCTAGCTTGACGGAAACGACCAAAAGCAACTTGAACTTCTGTGCTGCTTAGGAAACGTCCTTGAGAATCAGCAGCTGCTACTGCTTCGGTAAGAGGAGTTTTCATTTGTCAGGTATCTCCCTTTTACAAAATTTTGTTTGAATGTGGTTTTGTCTAACTGACTTAAATGCCAGTTAATGAGTTCTTGAGAAATTATGCAACAGCTGCTGCTGCTCGGTCAAAGTAGCTAGCGATTTCAGACATGAGAGCGCTGCAATCGCCTTTGGTAACACCATTTGGGTCACCAGCAATAGCCAATGCTGCTTCTTTCATTTTTTGAACTGCAACAGCTACGGATGCTCCAGGAACTCCCAATGCCAAGTAGGTTTCACGTAACCCATTTAAGCAACGGTCGTCAAGAACACTTGCATCACCAGAGAATGTTGCGTAAGTAACATAGCGCAAGATGATTTCCATATCGCGCAAGCAAGCTGCCATACGACGATTGGTGTAAGCATTACCACCAGGAGCAATCAGTTGGGATTGTTCTGCAAACAAAGAACGAGCTGCGTTAGCGACAATTGCCGAACCATTGCTGGTAATACGGTTTACGGAATCCATCCGCTTGTTACCATCGCCAACCATCTTTAACAAAGCATCCAATTGAGCAGTGCTGAGGTATTCACCACGAGCATCGGCTTGGGAAACTACTTTAGCAAAAGCATCTAACATTGGTCTTATCTCCTATCTGCTTGATTTTAGATTTGTTCTGCTTCAAAACTGAAGTTTTCAGTTTTCTGCTGATGCCAATACTGCGACAGCAGTTACGCGAAGGTATAAAACAGATATCTACGATACAGTTTAATGGCATCCAGGGGTCTAAATTAAAAGTCTTTAACAAAACTTAAACTTTAGTTTTAAATACTGGAAAGCCGAGCAAGCAACACTTTGGCAAACCCCAAGTTGTGTTTTACCTTCTAAAATAAGTTTATACAATGCCTTTGCCCTGATTTTTATTAAAAATTATTGTGACGTAGTTTCAATTGTTTACGCAACTTTACATTTCAATGAAGTGAAGAGGCTGAAACTCGCAATATTTCGTACATTTGTAGAAGCGGAGGCATGGTTCGTCGTAGATATCGCTCTTGAAATTGGTGAAAAATTCAGGATTTAATCCCAAGGGTTTTAGTATATATGGAATGGTTTTAATTGAAATTGAAAAAGACGTTCCACCGGAACGTCTCTACGTGATGGTTTTGGTTAAATTTGCCACAAAGTCAAAGCTTGACTCATATAGGTGCTAATTTCCGCTCTAAATCGAATAAGAAACCGTGGATGTACTCCTCGATTCCTCACCATAGAAACGCTTAAACATGCCTCGTGCGGGGTCTTTTTCTGCCCGGTAACGTAGGTATCGTAATTGTGATTGTTCAATAGCGGCTAAATGTTGGGAATCTGCGATTGGTTCGGCTTGTTCAACAAAATTTAAATAAGCTTGGAGATAATCTTTAAAAGCTGCAAAAACATGGGTTTCAACTACTTCTGTAGCTTGCAGACGAGTCCAAATAAAAGCAGGGGAGAAAAATGGTTTTACCTCTTCGGGTAAATCTCCCCCCCAAAGTAAATGCTGTTGGTGAGAATGGAAAATTGGCAGGATAGGTTCGCTATATTTCGCTTGATATGATGGATTATCGTGAAAAAGTGGTTGCATATCTAAAGCGATTAAATGACCTCCTCGAAGCGTGACTAAATCCGCTCCGAAAAAGGGTAAATCGTAATTTAAATGTGGGGAAATAACGAAATTTAGGACTTGTAAAGATTTACCACCTTGAACATGTGCTGCACGAATTTGGCGTAATTTTCCTGTTTGAAAAGCATCGCTAGTAGTCAGGACAGTTTCTTGATTTTTTCCTTTCCCCACAACAGCAGATTTTGACTCAAACCCTTCTGGAATAGGGTAAGGTTACAGTTGTAAGTGCGATCGCATAGTCGAGAAATGGTTGATAAAGCATAAATTAAATTTTAATGGTTAATAGTACAAGATATTACTGTAGGGGCGGGGTTTTCCCGCCCTTAAAAAATGATACGATTGATAAATCTATAGTTGGAATATTTTATTCATTGGCAGTATTTAATGGTTAATTATTAATGCCTAGTAGTTAAGAATAAAAGGTCATGAGTTTCGCTAATTCCCAATTCTCAATTCCCAATTCCCAACTCCTAACTCCTAACTCCTAACTCCTAACTATTTCCTCACAGATACTGCTAGGGGAACAGCATCTTCAAATAAGAATTAATGTAAAAATCTTTCTGACCATTCATGACCAAAATAGCTACTAAATAAACCAGATGCAGGGTCACGTTCGGCACTATACTGGTCGTAGTCTTTTTGCGCTTTGATGATGCGTTGAATATCACTTTCATCAGTTAATGGTTGCGCTTCTTCTAGCATTTGCCAATACAAATTCAAGTAATCTTGAAAAGCGGCAAATACCCGTGTTGACACAGTGTGAGCGTCAGTTTTAGCAAAAAGCAAATATTTGGAAAAATACTGATTAGCATCGTAAAACTTCATTTCCAAGTTCTGTGCTAAATCTGAGTATTTTTCATGCAATAACTTCAAAGGCTCAATGTATTTGCGTTGGTAATCAGCATCTTGAAATAGTGGTTGAAAATCAAGCACAATCAGG
>NZ_NTFS01000464.1 GCF_002289455.1 Brunnivagina elsteri CCALA 953 | reverse complement strand
CCTCAAGTCATTGCTCACCGTTGTGCTTACCTTAATGGATTAATCTTTGCTCGCTAAATAAAAAGTGGGATGCTCCCTACCTAATCCCTGCATTAATGTATTACCAATATCGACAATCTTACTAGCTGAACGATAATTAGTAGATATATTCAGTTTGTCGGAAGGCTGAAAAAATCGATTGAATTCTTGATAAAAACGGAGGTTAGAGCCAGCAAAGCCGTTAATTGCTTGCCAATTATCACCAACACAGAAAAAGAGTGCTTGAGGATTTTGTGCCCTAACTGCTTTTATTAAACGATGAAAAAGGTGTGAAAAATCTTGATATTCATCAATAAAAATATATCGAAGATGCTTTAAATCTCCACTACCAGATTTACGACGAAATGCTGTTTTTCCTGATGTCACATTTTCCGCAGCCTTTTGTATTAATCCATCAAAATCATCTTCCCCTGTTGCTTCTAAATATTCCACATAAGAGTTATGAAATTTCTCTGCTAGTTCTACAAAGTGCTGCTCACTATCACTAGCAAATTTGTGACTATTAATCATTTTTGATAAAGCCTCTGGAGTTAGAGAAAGTTTGCGACAGCGTTGTGTAAATCCTACTACTAATTTTGTAAAACGGTCTATAGCGCGGTCTTTTATTCGCTGCCAAATTTCTTCTTCACTCAAGCGATCGCAAATAATTCCATATTTTTCAAGAGATTGCTTTAATAATGCATAAAAACCTTCTAATCCGTCTACTTTTAAATCTTGAGGGTTGAATTCAAGTAAATCCCAGTTAGGATTATTCTGCCAATAGTCTCGCTTTTCATTGGACATCGCATCATAATCTGAGTCTCCTGGAAGTCCAAAATATTCAATAATTATCCCTTGCTTCTCTGCTTTGAAAATTGTAAAATCTGGACGGTAATTAATGCCATTCCACCAAAAATTGTGTTCGTATTTATATTTAATATTATGTTCAAATAAAAAATTAGCTATAGCCTTCTCACCAAAAGATTTATAGTATTTTCCATCAATTCCCTCTTTTGGTAATGAGCGACGATAACGTAACATTTCTTGTGGACTTTTATCATAGCCACCCAAAACTATATGCTCCCAGTCGTTGCGAAAGTGAGCCATCATCAAAGTACGTATTTGTTGATAAAAATTAGGGTCGTGTAAGTGGTTATCAATAACAGTTTGTAAAGCACGGCTTTTGTTTTGTTGACCTTCTGGCTCATCGAAAAGAATGCTTTCTTCGGGATGGACTAAAGCATAAGCTAAAGCATGAAAAGTCATTACATGAGGGATAGAACCTTCTAATTGTTTTTTCAGACGTTCTCCTATCTCCTGAGCAGCTTTGCGATTAAAGGCTAAAAGTAACATTTCATCAGGTGCAACACTGCAATGTTTCTGCAAAAATAAAGCTCGGTTAACCAAAGTGGAAGTTTTACCGCTACCTGCTCTTGCGATTACTTGTACATGATTTTCAACAGTTCCAATTGCTGCTGCTTGTTCATAGTCGGGTTTGGAGTTTAAGTGATTTTCTACCCAAGATTGAACGTAGTTTATTTTTTCTAACTGGTATTCTTCAATAGATATATGTTGAGTGCAATTGGATTGATAGAATTTATCAGCCTTGAGAAAGTCATGCTCAAAATATTGTTTTAAGTTATTGAATAAAGCTTGTTTTTCTGCTTCGTAACGAGCGTGTTGTTGGTGTTGTTCCTCTAGTTGTCGTTCTTTTTCTCTGCGCTCCATTTCAAGCCGAAGTCTATTTTGTTCTATGCGCTGTTGATGTTGTTCTTTTAATTGTCTTTCTTTTTCCCTACGTTCTGCTTCAAGCCGAAGCTTCTCTTCTTCTCTTCGGTTTTGTAATTCTTTGGCTTTCATCTCTAAAGAAGCTTTAAATTCTAAATTTTCCAGGCACGACTCAAGAGTAATAGGAAGATCCATATCCTGAAAGTCATGTGTAAAGTGAAATTTTAAGCATTTTAAAAACTGAAATCCTTTCAAGTCGAAAAAACTAACATGAATAGACGCATAACCAACATCAAAAATTTCTCCCCAACTACCATTTTTATGTTGTACTGCAAGACCAATAGCTTGTTGCCATAGTTCTAGATCGTTATCAGCATATGCATCAAAAAGTAAAACATTATTTATCATAACGATAGAAGATTGGATAAGGATTTTTCATTGAATGTTTACTAAACCTTATCCATTTTGAAACCTGGAGTAGTGCGGAGAGAAGTTTGAGTAGACTACCATGCGGGAACACAAATGGGGCATCTTGGCAGTTATAATCAGCAGGGAGCAAGATGCTCCCACTACTTTCAAAAACTATGGTTCTCAAAATAGATGTGGTTTATTATTTAGTTTTCCCGCAGACAGAATAAAACTAACACCGACAGCAAACGCTATTCTCTGACTTCCTCTTGACAGATACATTGCCGACATTTTTCCAACCAATCATTTTTATAAACTAGTGACCAATTATAAATAGTACTTATTTACTATTTAGTTTTGCTAGTATTGTTTTTTGCTGTGATAAATATTAAGTAACCAGGCAGAATTAATTACACAATGTCATTTGCCAATACTGTTTCAGGCTCGGTTCAAACTTGGATGAGCAAACTGACAAAAGCCGGGTATCCAAGAAACAGCGAGTCGCCACCCCAATAGACTGTAGGACAATATAGAAAAGAACAATATCACCTACAGTATTAAGAGATGTTGAGGTAAAAACTATGCAATCTTCTATAAACTTCTTCACAGTTGAAGAATACCTACAACTAGAACAAACCAGCGAAATTCGTCACGAATACCTTGGTGGTCAAGTATTCGCCACGTCTGGAGGTAGCAAAAGAACATAATCTGATCACCCTAAATATTGCCAGTCGAGTGCGATCGCATTTGCGGGGTGGTTCCTGTAGCGTCTTCATGGCTGACATGAAAGTGAGAATACAGCTAGCCAATCAAAATAAAAGTATATTTTACTATCCCGATGTCATCGTCAGCTGCGACCCCAACGACCAAGACCGTTTTTGTTTAAATTATCCTTGTTTAATTATAGAGGTACTATCACCAAGTACAGAAACAACAGACAGATGAGAAAAACTTGTTAATTACCAAAATCTATGTACTAGTTTCTCAAGACGAAATCAAAGTAGAAGTTTATCGTAAAGATGCTCAAGGAAATTGGTTAATACAAACCTTGGGTAAAGATAATAAATTACACTTAGATTCTGTTGGCTTAACTTTAACTATGGCGGAAATTTATGAGGATGTAATCAAAGTATAAGATTAATTTCTATTTCATTGATAGCTTATAGGAGAAAAACCATGCATTCGCCAGTGAATTTGCTTACCGTCGAAGAATACCTCAAAGCCGAAGAATACAGCGAAATTCGCCATGAATATGTAGACGGTGAAATCTTTGCTATGGCTGGTGCTAGCGAAGAACACAATCTAATTGCAGGCAACATTTTCACCTTAATACGTCCACACATACGGGGAACTTCTTGTCGTGTTTTCGTTTCAGATATGAAAGTTAAACTAAAGGTGCAAAAGGCTGATATATTCTATTATCCTGACCTTTTAGTCACCTGTGACCCAAATGATGGAGAAAGATACTTTAAAACCAGTCCAAATTTAATTGTGGAAGTGCTATCTAATTCTACTAAAACTATAGATAAGCGAGAAAAACGTCTTAATTATCAAAGCATTGAAAGTTTACAAGAGTATGTATTAGTTTCCCAAGACGAAATCAAAGTAGAAGTTTATCGCAAAGATGCTCAAGGAAATTGGTCATTAGAAATCTTGAGTAAGGATGATAACTTAGAATTAAAGTCAGTCGGGTTAACACTGACAATGGCAGATATTTACGAAGATGTCATCAATATTTAGTGTGTAAAAAATTATGCAACCAGCTTTACGTATCACAACCAAAGTTTTACCAGGAAACAAAATAGAAATTGAAATTCCTGAAGCTGAAATAGGCGATTGTGTTGATGTATTTGTGATTTTGCCAGAAAAAGTAGAAACCAAAAAGCGTTCAGTGCTGGACATTATAGAAGAAAGCCGTAGGAAACATCCTTCTCGAACTGCTGAGGATATAGACAGACAACTACAAGAAGAACGCTTATCATGGGACAGCTAATACTTCCAAGAAGTGGCTCTATTTATATAGATACTTCGATAATAATTTATACCATCGAAGGTAATCCAGACTATTACTCTCTGCTGCAAGCACTATGGTCTAAGTTTTATGCAGGAGAAATTCTACTCATCAGCAGCGAACTAATATTATTGGAGGTTTTAGTTGTTCCATTACGTAATGGTAATAATTCTTTAGTAGCAGACTATGAAGAACTATTATTATCATCTGAAATACGATTAATTCCCATTAGTCAATCAATACTCCGACAAGCTGCTAATCTTCGGGCTACAAGTAACCTCAAAACACCCGATGCTATTCATGCTACGACAGCTTTATCTGTTAGCTGTAATCAATTTATTACAAACGATAAAGGCTTTCGTAATGTTCCTGGTTTACCTGTTGTTATCCTCAGCGAAGTTTTAGCATCTTGAACTTAATACAAACCTAACCCCCAACCCCTTCCCTTGTAGAATACTGTAGCCAGTTGACACTCTCTTTCTCTGAAGCCACTGAGATTCTTGAATCTAAGACATGACTTGCTCAATCAGGCTTGCACCAGTTTGAGTAGAGGTCTCAT
>NZ_NTFS01000463.1 GCF_002289455.1 Brunnivagina elsteri CCALA 953 | reverse complement strand
ATCATTATGGAAATATATTTAATTCGCCACGGTATCGCGGAAGAACAACGCGAAGATGTCAAAGATGAAGAACGCAAGTTAACTAAAGAAGGGAAACAAAAAACCGAGAAAGTAGCTCAAAGACTTGCTGAACTCGATTTGAAATTTGATTTCATTCTCACTAGTCCCTTAGTACGGGCATATCAAACAGCAGAAATCCTCATCAAAACCGGACTTGGGGATAAACTGGAAGAATCAACTCATCTTGCACCTAATGGAGATATTTCTGCTTGGATAGCAGATTGGTTAGAACCGAACACCCAAACCTCAAAAATTTCCCCCGAAACTAAACTAGCACTGGTTGGTCATGAACCAGATTTAGGAAACTGGGCAGAGCTTTTAGTCTGGGGAGAAGTAAAAGGAAACATAGTCCTCAAAAAAGCTGGTACGATCGGGATAAAGGTTCCAGAACAGGCTACTCCTTTGGGTAATAGTCAAATGTTCTTATTGACACCACCCAAGTATTTGCTCTAACAGAAAGTACAAATGAAGCAATAATTTTTTCGTTAGAACAAATATTAAGATACGTAGTGATAGGTATTTCTGGTAATCTAAGCCCAAGCAAATCTTAAAAAAACAGAATGGTGTTGCCATGATGGTGTGCGAATACAAGCCCGGTTTAGAAGGCATTCCTGCCGCCGAATCTAGTATCAGTTTTGTTAATGGGCAAAAAGGATTACTTGAATATCGTGGCATCCGCATTGAGGAATTAGCGGAAAAAAGTAGTTTCTTGGAAACTGCTTACCTCTTGATATGGGGTGAGCTTCCAACTAAAGAAGAACTTCAAGTTTTTGAAGAAGAAGTTAGGATGCATCGCCGCATTAAGTACCGCATCCGCGACATGATGAAGTCATTTCCAGAAAGTGGTCATCCGATGGATGCTCTACAAGCTTCGGCTGCTGCGTTAGGCTTGTTTTATTCGCGTCGTGACTTGCATAACCCCGTTTATATTCGGGATTCTGTGGTTAGACTTTTGGCGACAATTCCAACGATGGTAGCAGCGTTTCAGTTGATGCGTAAGGGTAATGACCCGGTACGTCCAAAAGATGAACTAGACTATGCTAGCAACTTCTTATACATGCTGAATGAGAAGGAACCTGACCCTTTAGCGGCGCGGATTTTTGATGTGTGTTTAGTTCTCCATGCCGAACATACAATGAATGCTTCAACATTTAGTGCCAGGGTGACAGCATCAACATTAACTGACCCTTATGCTGTAGTTGCCAGTGCTGTGGGAACTCTCGGTGGTCCTTTGCATGGTGGGGCAAACGAAGAAGTTATCCAAATGTTGGAGCAAATTGGTTCGATTGCGAACGTACGTCCTTACATTGAGAATTGTATCCAGCAGAAAGCGAAAATTATGGGCTTTGGGCATCGTGTCTACAAGGTCAAAGACCCACGTGCGACTATTTTACAAGATTTAGCCGAACAGTTGTTTGCTAAGTTTGGGCATGATGAATATTACGACATTGCTCTAGAAATGGAGCGAGTGGTAGAAGAAAAACTTGCTCATAAAGGAATATATCCAAACGTTGACTTTTACTCAGGTTTGGTATACAGAAAAATGGGAATAACAACTGACTTGTTTACGCCAATATTTGCGATCGCACGGGTAGCAGGTTGGTTAGCACACTGGAAAGAACAACTCGAAGAAAACCGAATTTTCCGACCAACTCAGGTTTATAACGGCAATCACGAAGTCGTTTACACCCCGATTGAGAACCGATAAATATAAATCTAGAGACGCGATATATCGCGTCTCTCTTGATGCCCAATGCATATCATCAGTAGAATTTCTCATTGCCTCTAATCAGCCCAAAACAATCCAACGATATACTAATCATGGGGTTGCAGGAAATCTTTAGTTTGCTTAATAGTCCTTAGTGATATTTAGTAGCTAGATTTACATTTATTAACAAGTTTACATTGTTGTTAATCGACATGGACTAATAAGTAAAGAAAGGATGGAGGAAAAGGAAAAAGAGTAAAAGGAAAAGAGGAAAGGAGAATATAATTATCCTGAAACTTAGCTTTAGCTTTTTATCTTCTAACTTTTAACTTCTGCCTTTCATTGACAAATAGAGCGGAAACATGAACTCAGGAATTGATCTACAAGGAACATTTATTGATTCCCTAAAGGAATTGGGACTGCCAGCAGGCACCGCCAAAGCGATTTGGATGCCGTTACCGATGATTTTGATGCTAATTGGTGCCACAGTTGGGGTACTGGTTTGCGTTTGGCTCGAACGGAAAATATCAGCAGCAGCTCAACAACGGATTGGTCCTGAATATATCGGTCCTTTGGGATTACTGGCACCAGTTGCCGACGGTTTAAAACTGGTATTCAAAGAAGACGTAGTGCCAGCACAAGCCGATCCTTGGTTGTTTACCCTTGGTCCCATTATTGTTGTATTACCTGTATTTTTGTCCTACTTAATTGTGCCATTTGGACAAAACCTGATAATTACAGATGTGGGGATGGGTGTATTTTTGTGGATTGCCCTGTCTAGTATTCAACCGATTGGGTTGTTGATGGCAGGTTATGCATCCAATAATAAATATTCACTTTTAGGTGGACTACGAGCAGCCGCCCAATCGATTAGTTACGAGATACCATTAGCACTAGCAGTACTTGCGATCGCAATGATATCTAATAGCCTCAGCACTGTTGATATTGTCAACCAGCAATCTGGCTATGGAATTTTGGGCTGGAATGTTTGGCGACAACCCATTGGCTTTATTATCTTTTGGATCGCAGCCCTCGCAGAATGCGAACGGATGCCTTTCGATTTACCCGAAGCTGAAGAAGAAATTGTCGCAGGTTATCAAACCGAATATTCAGGCATGAAGTTCGCTTTATTCTACCTGAGTTCCTACATCAACCTCGTACTCTCTGCTTTACTTGTATCTGTCCTCTACCTTGGTGGTTGGGATTTTCCACTCCCCATCAGTCTCATTGCTAGTTGGCTAGGTGTCAGCGAAACTCAACCAGTGCTGCAAGTAATTACAGCATCACTGGGTGTCACCATGACCCTACTCAAAGCTTACTTCCTCGTATTCTTAGCAATCTTGCTACGTTGGACAGTTCCACGGGTTCGTATTGACCAACTACTCAATTTAGGTTGGAAATTTTTGTTGCCAATAGCTTTGGCAAATTTACTATTTACAGCAGCTTTGAAGCTCGCTTTTCCTGTCGCTTTCGGTGGCTAAAAAAAATAGTTAGGAATTAAGAGTTAGGAATTAAGAGTTAAGAATTTTATTTACTTCTAACTCATAACTTCTAACTTCTAACTCCTAACTCCTAACTTCTAACTTTACAGAGAGTGAGAACTTATGCTGAAATTCCTTAAACAAGTTGGAGACTACGCAAAAGACGCAGTACAAGCCGGAAAATACATTGGTGAAGGTCTTTCTGTGACTTTTGACCACATGCGTCGTCGTCCCGTCACCGTTCAATATCCTTACGAAAAATTAATTCCTAGCGAACGCTTTCGCGGTCGGATTCACTTTGAATTTGATAAATGCATTTCTTGTGAAGTTTGTGTTCGGGTATGCCCAATCAACCTTCCCGTCGTGGACTGGGAATTTGATAAAGCAAGTAAGAAGAAAAAACTTAAGCATTACAGTATCGACTTCGGGGTTTGTATTTTCTGCGGTAACTGTGTAGAATTTTGCCCGACAAACTGCTTGTCGATGACCGAAGAATACGAACTTTCGACTTACGATCGCCACGAATTAAACTACGATAGCGTAGCCCTTGGTCGCTTACCCTACAAAGTCACTGACGACCCAATGGTGACACCGTTACGCGAGTTCGTATACCTCCCTAAAGGTGTAATGGACCCCCATGACTTACCTGCTGATGCACCCCGTGCAGGTTCTCGTCCCGAAGACTTAGTAGAACAAACAGAAAAGTAATATTTCGTAATCGACAAAGGAAAATTGAAAGTGAATTTAGCTGAAGGTGTACAGGTTGTTTCGTTCGCAATCCTAGCGCTAATGATGATTGGAACGGCTCTAGGAGTGGTACTGTTGGACAACATTGTTCATTCCGCCTTTTTATTGTGTGGCGTATTTATCAGCATTTCTGGCTTGTATTTATTGCTAAATGCTGACTTTGTTGCCGCAGCACAGTTACTTGTCTACGTTGGTGCAATCAACGTATTGATTCTGTTTGCCATCATGTTGGTAAACAAGCGCCAAGACTTTGTACCATTGCCTAATGCTTGGGTACGTAAAGCCCTCACCGCAGTAGTTAGCTTTGGACTATTTGCTTTGCTAAGTACAATGGTGCTAGCAACTCCTTGGTCGCTGTCTACAGCGACTCCTGGCAATAACCCCATCATTTTGATTGGGGAACACTTCTTCAGCGACTACTTATTGCCTTTTGAACTTGCCTCAATTTTGTTATTGATGTCAATGGTTGGTGCAATTATTTTGGCACGTCGCGAATACTTACCCACCGAACCAGATGGTTCTGGTGTACCACAAACATTATTGACCTTACCCGAACGTCCAAGAGAACTAGTTTCTTCGGGTAGCGAGAATGAATAATTGTGATTGGGCAATTGTTATACCTATTCTATGTGAGGCTACACATTCTTTAACCTCTCCATACCTCCCCTTACTAAGGGGAGGTGCCACAGGCGGTGGGGGTATTTTTTTTTTTGTGTCTTCATATTAAATTTGGATTGGCGGGTTAAATTCTAAACCC
>NZ_NTFS01000462.1 GCF_002289455.1 Brunnivagina elsteri CCALA 953 | reverse complement strand
TTACTTCCGAAAAGCTAGATAAATGCAAAGCTGAATTTATTGCAGAAGTTCAGAAATTAAGAATAACAGACAAAGGTGTTTGGTGCGATGCTCCAATCTTTTTTGCGAAAGCTTTCAAGTAAAAATAATATCCACAACTGTTCAAAATATTAGCAATGTAAAGTATCAAACATTTAAAATCAAACCGAACTTATACTGAATATATTTTTCTTTTCCGAAATCACTCCGTAAATTTCGGTAGACTTTATATATTTGTATTGATTGTGTGGCGTATCCTTGATTTTAACAGCTATGATGTGGCTAATTTATCAGTAGTCTTTGTAAATAATCTTGAATAAAAAACTATGGGAGAAACTATAAATACACAAAAAACAGGGAAGTTTATCGATTGGTGGGTACATGTTGCCTTTGGTGCTTTCCTATTAAGTTTTTTAACATTAATTGCATCACCGTTTTTTCAGCGTACTTTGTTATACAAAACGGTGACTGCTACCGACGATGAAATTGTCAAATTAGAACCTGTACAGGTTAGTGCAAATTCTATCGGTGCTATGAGTGTAAATGCCGAAGCACAAATCGGAGCAGATGAGTGGGTAACGTTTGAAATCCAACTTCTCGACCAAAACGGTAAAATTGTCACTGAGGGGGTTAAAGAAGGCTGGAGGGAGACGGGAAGCTGGTATGAAGATGGAGAGTCGGGAAGCTATGATGAGTCGGATACTCTCGGTGGTATGGATGTCAAATCGAAGAAAGATGAAAAACTGACAGTTGCGATCGCATTACTCGAATACGGTACTAACGAAGGAACAGATATCGATAAACCCGTACCATTTCAAGTCACTGTCAAAAGTGGGGTTATGGATGTTGGTTATTTCTGGTTTGGGACGATCGGTTCGTTGTTTCTCTGGTTGATGACGATGGTAGCTGCAAAGAAGAGCGGTAAAAAGGTGATCAATGAAAAAATTAACGATAGCGACCCCACAGGACGTGCGACTCTTGGAGGAGAAAATAAACTTGTCCGTGTCAAAGTCGAAATTGAAGCTGATGAAACCACTCCCAGTCAGTTAGAGGTTTGTTTGTTTGTTAATGATGCTTACGGGGAACAGATTTTTGCCGAGTCTTTATTGGTAAATGTTAGTGTTCAAAAAGAAAATGGAAAATTCCAAAAGGCTACGGCTAATTTAAATCGATATTTTGTCTTTCCACAAGCAGCTTCTTACGGTTTTCACGTAGAAGTACATCCTGACGAGCCAATCGATCGGACAAAGCTTATAGTTAAAGATGGTGTCAAAACTCTCTTCCCTGTTGATGTTTTAGAAATTGGCGCAACCGCTTAATTAGATTTTGGATTTTAGATTTTGAAGGTTGAAAACTATACATGATTGTCAAAATTATTGCTGCGGGAACAGTTGCTTTTGCGATCGCGAACATTGCAGCTGGTGTTAGTTCTAGTTCTTCCCTAGTGTTACGGGATTCCAACACAGGCAAATATTCTTCCCGTTCTGGAACAAATTATTCGGGAAGTACCAATTCTAGCGGTGTTTGGGTTTTTTATTCGTCCCGTTCTTCCTATGAAGGTTTCCAAGGTGGTGGTCCAGGAAGTGGAAAGTAATCAAATTATGATCCGAGTATACTGCAAACTGGTGAAATCTGGACTTCTGTCATGCTGAGGAACGTTCGCGTAGCGTGTCCCCTTGGGACTCAGTATCTTTAAGATTTTTACGCAATTTAAAAGTAAAGTTGTAACCCGTTTTTAGTATATTTATGTGTACATGGTCAGATTTTACCTGGAAATGAGGAAAAAACGAGAAAAATTATGTATTCTCTAAAAATCGAACAAAGACAATATCAAACCTACATTCTCAAGGATGAAAGTAGTAATTCACTAGTCGAAATTGTGCCGGAACGTGGTGGAATTATTACGAAATGGCTGGTAGGCGATCGCGATATTATGTATCTTGATACGGAACGCTTTACCAATCCGGAATTAAGCGTGCGTGGTGGGAATCCAGTTTTATTCCCTATCTGTGGAAATTTGCCAGATAATAGCTATACCCACAATGGCAAGCAATATACCCTCAAACAACATGGATTTGCCCGCGATTTACCTTGGGATGTTGACTTCCAGGAAGCTGGCAATAATTCGGCTGTTTTGACTTTGGTGTTGAAAAGCAGCGAAGCCACAAAGCAGGTTTACCCGTTTGATTTTGAGGTGAGATTTACCTACGAAATGGTGGGAAATAGCTTAAATATCTTGCAAACCTACCAAAATAAATCAGATGTGGCAATGCCTTGTTCCTTTGGCTTTCATCCTTACTTTCTCGTTCGAGATAAAAGCAAACTGAGCTTTGAAATTCCTTCCCAGGAATACTTTGACCATAAAACCAAAGAAAACAAGCCATTTAGCGGTAACTTTGATTTCAACCAAGATGAAATCGATGTCGCTTTTACAAAATTGAGTGGTAATACTGCGACTGTTACCGATCGCGATCGCAATCTCAAATTTACCCTCGAATACGATCGCGACTTCTCAACCCTCGTGTTTTGGACTGTCAAAGGCAAAGAATTTTATTGCATAGAACCTTGGAGCGCAGCTCGCAACTCCCTAAATACAGGAAAAAACCTCACAGTCATCGAACCTGGAGACAATTTTTCAACTTCGATCAAACTCACCGCAAATTTTTTCTAAAAGATTTTCTTGTCAACCCCTTTACATATCTATAGATATCTGTGGTAGAATAGTCAAGTTGAAAAACAAATAGTTCAAGCCAACGAAAACGAAGGCAAGGGTTGCTAACTCAATGGTAGAGTACTCGGCTTTTAACCGATTTGTTCCGGGTTCGAGTCCCGGGCAACCCATAAAAAGTAAAAAAGAGAAAAAGTAGAATTACTGTACTTGACTTTTTAACGGTCGTATGTTTAGTTACAGAACTTATATTTTCTCTAAACCATAATTTTGAGATAGTTGTCAAGAAACCATTATATTTCAATACTGCTTGCTTAAGGTTTCCCTGGCTAAAGAAACCAAAGCCTTATCACAAAAGGATTCGCGAGAAACCGGGTTTCTGAATTAATGCTTAAGCGAGCAGTATTGCATTATATTTGGATTAATTGGGAATTTGAATGAGGTTTTTAGATCGGAGAGCTTATCGCAATTCCCTAATCCAAGACTTGGGGGAAAACAAGCTACAGCACAGTCCTATAAGTATAAAGACGACAGCAGAGTTTTTTGACCCAAACATTTTCAATTCAAACTTTTTCAACATAAGCACCCACGACTAGTTATAATTTCCTATAAGTTGAAAAAACTCTTAAGACCAGCGTAAGAAATACGCTTATCTCGAATTTACTAGCTTACAACCACACTAGGAGGACTATCTATGGCGCTCGTACCAATGCGGCTAATGTTGGATCACGCTGCTGAAAACGGTTACGGTATCCCAGCTTTCAACGTCAACAACTTGGAGCAGATTCAAGCCATTATGCAGGCGGCACATGAAACAGATAGCCCAGTAATTTTACAGGCTTCTCGTGGCGCTCGTAAGTATGCTGGTGAGAACTTTCTCCGTCACTTGATATTGGCTGCGGTGGAAACCTACCCACATATACCCATTGTCATGCACCAAGACCACGGTAATGAGCCAGCAACTTGCTACTCAGCAATGAAGCACGGTTTTACCAGCGTCATGATGGATGGTTCGCTACAAGCCGATGCCAAGTCTCCTGCTAGCTTCGAGTACAACGTCGATGTTACCCGTGAAGTGGTAAAAGTAGCCCATTCCTTGGGAGTTAGCGTTGAAGGTGAACTCGGTTGCTTGGGTTCGTTGGAAACTGGCATGGGTGAAGCAGAAGACGGACATGGTTTTGAAGGAAAACTCGACCATTCCCAACTTTTAACTGACCCTGATGAAGCTGTACAGTTTGTAGAACAAACACAAGTAGATGCTTTGGCAGTTGCAATTGGTACTAGCCACGGTGCTTACAAGTTTACCCGCAAACCCACTGGCGAAATTTTGGCAATCAGCCGCATCGAAGAAATTCACCGTCGTTTGCCTAATACCCACTTGGTAATGCATGGTTCCTCCTCAGTACCGGAAGATTTGATTGCATTAATCAACAAGTACGGTGGTGCGATTCCTGAAACCTACGGTGTACCTGTTGAAGAAATTCAAAAAGGTATTAAGTGTGGTGTTCGTAAGGTCAATATTGACACTGACAACCGTTTGGCAATCACTGCTGCTGTGCGGGAAGCTTTGGCTAAAGATCCTAAAGAATTTGACCCCCGTCACTTCCTCAAACCTTCCATCAAGTACATGCAAAAAGTTTGTGCTGAACGCTATCAACAGTTTGAAACTGCTGGAAACGCAAGCAAAATTAAGCAAGTGAGTCTTGATGATTTCGCTGCTAAGTATGCTAAAGGTGAATTTGCTGCACAAACTAAAGCTGCTGCAAAAGTGTAATTAAATCAATAGTAGTTACATCGCGAATACAAAAGCTACAAAATAATAAACCCGGTGTCTTGAAGATGCCGGGTTTTTGATGCTAAGGAATCTGAATTAAATAAAATACAATCGCTGACACCCAACTGACAATACGAGTGACGTTGTTGAGATAGAAGCGAAAATGGAATATTTGTAAATTTTATTTAAAAGAATAAAAAATAGAGGGCTATTCGTGGTAATGTTCACTTGTTATTTAAAGATTGACAATTATTTAATAATCGAGAATTGTCCAAATTTTCAAAAAGGCAACCATCCGATTATATTAA
>NZ_NTFS01000461.1 GCF_002289455.1 Brunnivagina elsteri CCALA 953 | reverse complement strand
GGGGCAATTTGGTAATGCATTCCCCGTAAGGTTCCTTTTTTGAAGTTGAAGGATAAGTTACATTGAGCTACAACTGGTTTTAAACCATGTTGCTCAAACTCTTGGGCACAAAATGTTCGAGCGAAAAAACCACGGTGGTCGTGCTTTTCTTCGAGGTCGATAATTACTGCGCCATTAAGTTCTATTTCCGTGAAAATCATACAACTGTTGCCTCTAGGTTAATGATTGGTAAACACTACAATTTTCTAGGTTAAGTAGAAATGCTACTAACTTTTAGCATATTCTGGATTGGGTTTTAGAATATGAAAATATCAACAAGTTCTGTTTCCTCTATGCAAAATTATAATTTTTTAGTCACGGATAAAAATATCATAGATATTAACTACGATTGAAAGTGGGAATAGCAATAGTGAGCAACTTATTCATAAGTAAAAGCAAACACGAATCTAAAGTTGATGCCGATACATGATTAACCATCAAGGGATAAGCAAGAGAAATGATATTATCCTGCTTGCATTGAAAAAATATTATGCAATTAGCATTAATTTCTGGGCAGTGGATTGATAGATTTTTACCTCTGGAATCGGAACCACAAACTGTCCTCCCCATTCACCAATAAATGTCATTTGTTCTATAATTTCTTCCTTAAGATTCCAAGGTAAAATTAAGACGTAATCGGGCTTGGTTTCTTTAATTTTATCGGGGTTAAGAATGGGAATGTGAGTACCAGGTAAATACAAACCTTGTTTGTGGGGATTGAGGTCTACAGTGTAATCGATAAAATCTGTACCGATACCACAGTAATTTAAAAGTGTATTACCTTTGGCTGGTGCGCCGTAACCAACAATAGTTTTACCTTCGGCTTTAGCTGCTAACAAAAAGCTTAAAAGTTTACGCTTTGTTTCTTTGACTTTTTCGCCAAATTGTGATATAGGTTTCAATCTTGTCGAGTCCAGCAGCGACTTCTTTTTCCTTGAGTATATAAGTGCGATACTCCTGCTGGGAGTGGCTGTCGCCATCGCAAATAGCCGGAAACTCTGCATCATCGTGTTTCGCGTAAATCCGCAGCGAACCACCATGTGTTGGCAGTTCTTCCACATCGAATAATTTTAAACCATGTGCGGCAAAAATCTTTTCAACAGTTAGAAATGAGAAGTATGAAAAATGTTCGTGGTAAATTGTGTCAAATTGGTTATGTTCTATGAGTTGTAAAACATGGGGAAATTCCATTGTTAAAATGCCATTTGGCTTCAGGATGATTTTCATCCCGGCAATAAAGTCATTTAAATTTGGTACGTGGGCTAAAACGTTATTTCCTAGTAAAAGGTCGGCTTGTTTACCTTGTAAAACTAGCTCTTTTGCTGTTTGTACACCAAAAAATTTAACGACGCTGGGAATACCTTTTTCTTCAGCAACTTTGGCGATGTTCGCAGCAGGTTCAATTCCCAGTACTGGAATTTTTTTCTCGACAAAATATTGCAGTAAATAACCGTCATTACTGGCAATTTCAATAACTTGACTATCTTGATTAAAACCAAATCTTTCCACCATTAAATTGGTATATGCTTTCGCATGTTTCAACCAACTTTCCGAGTAGGAAGAAAAGTAAGCATAGTCGCTAAAGATATTATCGGGAGTTTCAAATTGTTCGAGTTGAACTAATAGGGTATCTTCGGAAACGTAAGCATGAAGCGGGTAAAATTTTTCGGCTTGGTTGAGTCTATCTGGGTTGAGATAGGCATTTGCTAAAGGCGACATTCCTAAGTCAACGAATGTGTGACGTAATGGCTGTCCACTGAAACGACATTGTGCTTTACCCATGATGTAAACTTCTCCCTGAGAGTAATTTTAATGTAATGATTTGATGATGGATTAATAATGTTGAAAGTTATCTTTGGTAAATGCTTTAGTTCTTGAAAAAAACTAAAGCACTTATTCAGCGCAAATGCTTACACCCAGAAGAAATCTTTGTCTATTTGTTGGGTGCGAATCAGATATTCTAATTGCTTCAAACGAGTAAAACCTCTAGAAGTAAAAGTTTCTTCAGTCATATCGATTTGTTTGAAGACATCATATAACTGTTGTGCGCCACGTTGAGCATTCCAATCGCATTTAAAACCAGGTAGAAGCGTATTGATTTTCTCAAACGAAACTCTGTAGCTACGGTTGTCTGCACCATTTTCACCAAAGCTGAGTTTGCAACCCGTGAAAATATTCGCGACAGTCTCAGCAATTTCCTTAACGCGATAATTATTAGAGGTGTCACCAACGTTAAATATTTGATTGTGAATGATGTCGCGGGGTGCTTCTAAAGCACAAACAATGGCTTTGCCAATATCCAGGGCATGAACCAATGGTCTCCAAGGTGTACCATCACTAATCATTTTGATTTCTTTGGTTGTCCATGCCAAACCTGCCAAGTTGTTTAATACAATGTCAAACCGCATCCGAGGTGAAGCACCGAAGGCTGTGGCATTCCGCATGAACGTAGGGGAAAAGTCATCATCAGCAAGGGGTTGCACATCGCGTTCAACCAAAGTTTTGCACTCAGCGTAGGCAGTTTGGGGGTTGACTGGAGATTCTTCAGTGACATCACCTTCTGTAGCCACACCGTAGACGCTACAGGAAGACATATATACGAAGCGACGTACTCCTGATTCTTTTGCCAGTTTGGCAAGACGTAGAGAACCTTTATGGTTAATATCGTATGTAATGGTTGGCGAGAGTTGACCTGTGGGGTCATTTGATAGTTCCGCCATATGCACGATCGCATCTACACCTTGCAAGTCTTCATTGGTGATATTGCGGATGTCTTTATTTAATGTTTTTGCGGTGATTTGAGTGCCATTATATAGCCAACCCACTTTGTAGTAACCTGTATCCACACCAATGACTTCGTGTCCGCGATCGCTTAATAAAGTCGGTAACAAAGAACCTAAATAACCTTCTGTGCCGGTGACGAGTACTTTCATTTTGTTTTAATTCCTTAATGTATTAATTTCTATGCTTTAATTGCAGTTGCTAAGTGCGACTGTTCGGGAATTTCCGCAACAATTGCTTTCCCGATTTCAATGGATGATGTGGCTGCTGGTGATGGTGCATTGCACACATGGACGCAATTTTGACCGTGAATAATCAAAAAGTCGTCCACAAGTTTGCCGTCTTCCATCAATGCTTGAGCGCGAACCCCCGCATGACAGGGAACTAAATCCTCAGCTTGAACTTCTGGAATCAGTTTTTGCAAGCTTCGTACAAAGGCAGCTTTACTGAAGGAACGAATGATTTCTTGGATACCTTCATCAGCATGTTTTGCAGCTAGTTTCCAAAATCCGGGGTATGTCATCACCTCGGCAAAATCCCCTAAATCAAAGTCAGTTTTCTTGTAACCTTCCCGTTTGAAGCTAAGTACTGCATTTGGTCCTGCGTGAACACTGTTATCAATCATACGTGTAAAGTGTACACCCAAGAAAGGAAAATCTGGATTGGGAACTGGGTATATCAAGGTTTTGACGAGATAACGCTTGGACGGGGTAAGTTCGTAATATTCGCCACGGAAGGGTACAATTTTTGCTTTGGGGTCAACTCCACCTTTTTTAGCAATGCGATCGCTATGCAATCCAGCGCAGTTAATTAAGAAGCGAGTCTCAAAGGTTCCGTTATTGGTTTCGAGGATTTGATTTTTACCACTGGGAACTATCCGTAAAACTTTGGTGTTGAGACGCAAATCGCCACCTTGATTTTGGATAATTTCGGCATATTTGAAACAAACTTGTTTGTAATTCGCAATACCTGTTGAATAAACGCGAATCCCCGCAACACAACTCACATGGGGTTCAACTTCTCTAACTTCTTCGGGAGATATGCGTTTTACTTCAATACCATTTTCTAAACCTCGGTTGTAGAGGCTTTCTAAGCGAGGAATTTCTGCTTGATTAGTTGCAACAATTACTTTACCACAAACTTCATGGTCAATATTATGTTCTTGACAAAATTGCACCATTGAAGTTGCACCATCACGGCAAAATTTAGCTTTGAAACTTCCAGGTTTATAGTAGACTCCGGAATGGATTACACCGCTATTATTTCCAGTTTGATGAAATGCCCAGCTACTCTCTTTTTCTAATACCAAAATCCGAGCATTAGGATAGCGTTTTCCTAAAGCCATGCCAGTGGAAAGACCGACAATTCCTCCACCAATTATGGCAAAATCATACATTAGCGCACTAGCTCCCTGTAAGTATAACTTGGTTTGATATGACAATTGAAGCGTCGAAATAAATACCATTTCTCGATCAAAAATGCTTTGTTCCCCGACTATGGAGACGTTACAGCTTAATGTCTCTATTGCTTCCCCAACCTCAGTTGGTTTCTGGATTTTGCACTAATTCATCTAGAAGTAGTATCCTAAACAATCATAAATTAAAAGTTGTTATGTAGAAATAGCGAGTCTTTTATTGTGTCCAATATTCAATCATTTCTCATCTAATATTCCTAATTCTCAAGCGATTAACTTGGAGCATAGATTACTATTAGCAAACGATTCTTTGGGTACTAACAATAAAAAATAGTCTTTCTCTAAATCCAATCTCAACTTTGATTTTTTTTGATTAACACAGAACTAATTAACACCAAAACTTCTAACTGGAATCTCTCTAACTATCTAATACCAATTACTTGTGAAGCCGCACATTATTTTGATTCCTCCCAACCTCCCCTTACTAAGTGGAGCTGCCACAGGCGGGCAGTATTTTTTATGCCTCTTCACATTAAAATTGGCAAACTTATAGCTGCTTTAGTAA
>NZ_NTFS01000460.1 GCF_002289455.1 Brunnivagina elsteri CCALA 953 | reverse complement strand
TTGAATGTAATAAAAGTGTTGAAACTAGCTTTGGAATAACTAGTAAAACTGATTTAGCGATTTTGGCAGATAAGCCTTATGTAATTCGTTCGGGAAGAGAATCGATTTTCTCAAAGAGTTTATTACTATCGCTAGATGCTCTAACTATAGAACAATTACAAAATCCTGTGACAATTACGGTAAGTCCTGGGGAGAAAACGGTAGTATTTTGTAGCGTTTACGATCCAGCAACCTATCGAGTTGTTGATTTTAGCTGGAGTGGACATAAAGAGATTAATTTGCAAGCGTTAGAAGAGCGAGTTGTTGATAAAATCAGTCAAATTACGTCTGTGAACCAAGGGCAAAATTTAGCACCAACGCAAATTATGGGTGTTGTCAAAAATGCTGAAGGAGCCGCTTTGCGAACGCACATGATGGCACAGATAGATAAGTACATAACTCAGTTGGGTTGGAATACTGAACAGGGACGCAACTATTTGCAACAGCATTACCAGAAAAATTCACGTAGCCAGTTATCTGATACTGAGTTATTAGATTTTACCTTTAGAGTTATGGAAATGGCGGGTATTGTGCAAGATGTGTATCAGCAAACTAGCTCACTAATGGATGCTAAAGCTTCTTGAGGTTAACGTAAATACCCTACGGTTCGCAAGCTACGACGAATAAAATATGACCTCTCTCTATAGACGCGGAGCGGCTTCCCGCAGGGTATCTCTCTCCTACAAGGATACTGTTGGCTAATTGTTGAGGGGTGAAGACCCTCACCCTCTCGTTAACAGGCTCCAGCCTGGTAAGTAGTCGGACACAATTAATTACACAAAACTTGGGCTGAAATTATTACCTATCAAAGATATCCAAAAATCAGTATTGTAATTAATTCTGTCTGGTTACTTAACGCGCTTTTGGAGGCTCTGCCTCCAGTTAGATTTGAGGCAGAGCCTCAATCGCTGCATTCCTTGCCAGAGGCAAGGAACGAGGAAAATGGGGTTCGACCCATCATTAATTCGCCAACAACATCCTATAAGGGAAGGGGTTGGGGGTTAGGTTTCTGTATTGGATGCAATCGAGAATCACTATAAACTATTGAATAAGGGCAAATAACAATATTAATAAGGGCAAACAACCGTTTGCCCCTACTGTGCTTGGCAGAACTTGCGATCGCTATCGTGTTTTGGATCTTGCCAGGAATAGGCAAAGTGACTGACTCCACGAATACGGGGGGCAAATTGCCGGATTGCTTGCATTTGGATTTCTAGAGATGGACGATCGCTGACAGATTCTCCCCATCCTCCTGCGATCGCGGGTATGATTTGGGTGTCTGATTTTGACATGTTCAATACCCGCTTGACTTGTTGGGCTATGCAAGCGACATTTCCACAGTTTGCGTAAGACATAGGATGCCATTCTAAACTACTGGGGAATCTATCCCAAGGTTGCAAGCGTGAATCATAACCTTGTCCAACCATTTGGTTGCCTTCGGGGAAAAATACCGCTCCTGCGGGGATACCCATTTTTCTGGCTGGGGATGAGGCAATATTGACGAAATCAACTATTCCCTGCATGGAATGGGCTACAGTAAGTTGCCATAATTCCGATTGCAGTTGGGGTTGTCGTAGTGCTGCGGGGATAATGGCTTTTTGTAGGGTTGGATTACGTCCTTGCCATAAAGGTTCGCTCTCTTGAGGATATAATCTATCTATATCGCTGATGTCCCCTGCTGTTATGTATCCTTTCCCAACAAAGCGACGAATTAATTCTAAACCTTTGTAATTTTGTGCCCTTCTAAATAAAGCTTGCTGGGTTGATTTTGTATATAACCACAAATCGGTGACTTTGGTAGCGATGGAATTTTTGCCAGCTTGACGGGGATAGCGCACATAGTCGAATAATATGCCATCGGGACGACGACGTGTCACTTCCTCTACCATCCGAGAATAATCGACTTGAGCTTGTTTATTATACGGATCGATAAAAACTTGACTACCATTATCGACTACGTACAGACTTGTTTGTCCTTTGCCATTTCTTGCGATCGCACTTTCTCGATCTTTTCGCTTGGCATAGCTGTAACCAAAGTTGGTAGTATACATCCAAGCATATACTTTTAAACCCCGTTGTCGTCCTTTTTTGATTGCTGCTGCGAGTAAATCGGCATTTTCGGCACCAGGTTGATTGACTACCGATTTCCAAACCGTGGGATTACTATTGGCAGGTAACAAAACCCTGCCATCGTAGAAAGTTTCGATATAAACCTGGTTATAACCCTTGTTGGCAATCCGATCCATAATGCGATCGAGGGAACCTGCTTTGATGTCGCAGGGATATAACCGCAACCAAATCGCTTGAACTTGTAGCCAATTTTGCCGACGACATTCTTGTACTATTTGTACCTGTTGTTTCAGTATATTTTGGTAGCGGATTTCTGCTTCTTTATTCCCTCGCAATGCCGATATGCGGAGATTTTCTTTTTCTCGTACTGCGATCGGTGATAGCTGACAAAACTCGTTAACCTGTGCTGAAATTGGTTTATTTGCTAAAAACGGTAAAAGCAAACTACTAGTAAAAATAACAGCTAATAAATGTCGCCAAAAGAACATTGGTTTTGCAATATTCAAGGGACGATTAGGCATACTATTTCTGGATTTTGAATTTTAGATAAACAAGTTTAAATAAGAGTCTGTTCTGAAAATCAGATTCAGCCACTCGAATATAACAGACATATAAATAAATAATGTGCTTGCAGGCATAATTAATCAATTGTCATTATTTTAATCTAATTACGCAGACAATGCTAGTGTTTATTTATTCTAAGTATGAAAATATTATTAAAAGGTGGGCAATGCCCACCAAAGAAAAAGATAATGTTGACTGTTGCTTAAGCACCACGCTTTAAAGCAGACTCGACTTGTACAAATTCTTCTTGTAAACGGTCTTTGAGCTTTTGTGGTACGGGACGGTTGGGATAGGAACTATAATGTCCAGCAAGGGAGTTTAGTACAGTTCGCATTGTGGTAAAAGAACTAAGACTAGAAACTGAGTTATTGCGTTGATAGCGAGCAGCAAACTCATTTATTTTTTGACGTGCTTCTGTTTGAGATGCTGCTCTATTAGGTGCATCATCTGGTATCTCTAAAGCATCTTTGAGAATGCTGACAACTGTTAAAGTATCTTGACTATAGTTTCCAGTTAAGGTGTCTGCATTGGCAGAATAGGGGAAACCCATCAAACCGATGACTACAACCAGTACTATGGAAAGTAGGAGTGACCAATAGCGCTTCATAAGGATTGAGTAAAAAAAACACCTAAATCAAAATCCATCGTATCCTGGATTGCGATCGCGAATAACGAAAATGGGCAAAAGGTCAATATGCTTTCGGATTCTGATATCGGTAAAAAACGTGAGGTAAGTTGACGTGCATGATATTGGCTTCGTATAAAAAGCCTATCTTTTGCATTACCCTTTCTGACCTTTTATTCTCGACAAGGGTATAACAAACAACACTTGGATAGTTAAATTTACTACATGCAACTTCTAAAGATTTGTTACCAATTTCGACTGCTAATCCTTGACCCCAAAATTCAGGCATCAAAGCATAGCCAAGTTCGACTTCTTGACTAGCATTGACAATGACTCTTCTGATACCTCCACGCCCTACAAACAAATTGGTATCTTTTTCAAAGAATATCCACTGTCCATGCCCGTAATATTCCCATTGCTTGCGGTTCGCGATTAAGCTGTCTTGGGCTTCAGCTTGACTCCTAATGCCTCCTAATGTCGCCATTACTTCTGGATTGGAACCCATTTCCAGGTAATATTTCCAATGGGATTGACATATTTTCTCACCCCAAAGTCTTTGGGTTTCTATTCGCTCAACTTGCATAACTTCAAGATTAATTCTTGGCGAAATTCAACTTTATCAAACAAGCTTAAATTAAGTTAAGTAGGTACGTAGGAAAATGGCGATAAGCGAAGTTTAACGCTAAAAGGGTATGGCAAGTGCCCTAGCAAAAAAATCATCCTTATTGATACAACAATCTCTATCTAACGGAAGTTATAGCTATTCTGAAGGATCGATTAAAAATAAAATGTAAAATCTCAATCAAGATTGTATTCTATGAAACCGAATTATTGTACTCAACGGGTTTCGATTCTTGGACGCTGGATAGCTACAAGTCTATTTTGCCTATCTGCGATCGCTTTTGTTTGGCAAGGTGCATTTTTCCATGACACAGCAGCAATGGCATCTCCTGTTGCGAACTTAGTTGCATCTACAGATGCAGGAAATCAAATCAAAGGTAAAGCTAGGGAAGATGCTGGAAATGCAAAGGGTTTGATCCGAGACGCAAAAAATCAAGTGAAGAAGACTGCAAACAAAAATGCCGATCGTGTTGAGGAAGCAACAGATGGCAAAGGTAGCTTCTTCGCACGTAAGGCAAACAGAGACAAAGCGAGAATTGAGAAAAGAGCGGAAGAAGACGCATCTCGAACTCAAAAAGCAGTAGATAACACCAAGAATGCTGTTGAACGCACTGTTGATAATATCAAGGATACGATCGCCAAATAAAAATCACTGGTGTTGATGTTTATATACCTCTTAGGGAATACCAAGAAGTAAATCCTCCAATATTGTAGGGGTAGGGTCTCCCCACCCCTATGCATGATAGGGTTGGTAAATATATGATTTGGAGATTTTATTTTCTGGAAGTCTCTTAAGGGAACACCAAGAAATAAATTGTCCCAATATAGAACCCATTTGGTATCTTTTATAATGTAGAAAAATCAAACTAAGAGATGAGGTAAATGTACTCAAGTAGCTTA
>NZ_NTFS01000046.1 GCF_002289455.1 Brunnivagina elsteri CCALA 953 | reverse complement strand
AAGAAAATGTACGCCCAAATTTATACAAAAATACAACAGCAATTAAATAGCTTCAGAGTTAAATACTGATTAAAGTTATGAATCAGCAGCACCCATATCTGCTGCTGCTCCTTCTTCTTCTTCACTCTTGGGCGGTCGTTGTTGGAATCTTCGATTCATTCTTCCTGTAGTAGTCCGTTTACGAAACTTCCGGGCATAAGCCTGGTTCCGTAGCGCCTTTTCTTTTTTCGGGTTACGGCGCTTTGCCATACTCACCTCATGAATAAACAACAAAAAAACAGCTTCTAGGTATCAATTACGCAACATTAGCTTTTGCTACTGAATACAATTGATATAGTTTAAACCTAGTTTAGCTTTCATTATACTTTAAATAGCAATCTAGCTTACCTTATTTGCTTTAAATATGTCAACGGTTACAACTTTCGCCTGAGGTATATGAATTACTCTGATTATATCAATGCCTATAGATATAAATTTATCTATTTTTGTGGCAGTTTTTCATGTCAAATATCTATATAAAATACCTATGTAAAATCTTTTTATTTTTCGCGATAGTAAATATTATCTAAATTATCTTTTATCGGGATTTATCAAGTTCATACATTATTTTTTACTCATATATAATTTAATTGCAAATATTATTAGTCTTGATTGCTATTCTCCCTATTGAATACTTGAGTGATTTGCTGTATATAATATTATTTGTTTGAACAAAATATAAATCGTTATAGACGTGTTTCCCACAAAACCTTCTACTTAAACAATGTTATTTTATTTACAATTTAAAATAAATTGAGTTCAACTACTTTCGAGGAAAATCTGTCGTATTGATAAGCACTTGTCTTAACTTAGTTTTTCAGTAGATGGTAATATTGATTTGTTCTGCGCTAGTCGTTAGAATAAAGCCCGAAACCACAAGCATAATCGTATAACGTCTAACTTAACATCAGCTTGATTTAAGTAAATGCGAGTGGTAAATAGTACTAAGTAAAATAAGCGAACTTTGAAGATTGAATATTTTTGCTTTGTTTGTTGTAGGAATCCAGTCCATACGTAGTCTATGGCGTTTTGGACAAGCTGTACTCGGTGTAATATTTCGTCATCCCATTCCCGGTACAAGCATTATTCCGATTTTACCAGATGGTCGAATTGTCCTAATCCGACGACGTGACAATGGTCTTTGGGGTTTGCCTGGAGGGATGGTAGATTGGGGAGAAGATATACCCAGCACAATCGAACGTGAATTGAAGGAAGAAACTGGGTTGGATTTGGTACAAATTCGCCGCTTGGTTGGTGTATATTCTGCACCAGACCGTGACCCCAGAATTCATTCAATTTGTGTTGTCGTGGAAGCCGATGTCCAGGGAAATATGGAGGTGCAAGACACGCAAGAAGTTATAGAGATTCAGGCTTTTTCCCCTGACTCCCTACCAAGCGAACCTATGTCTCATGACCATGCACGGCAGTTGCAAGATTACTTAAAAGGCTTGACAACACTGTCATAATTATTGCTTTTCTGTTGTTAGTAGTTAATTATGAGATGGTTAAGTGTTAATTTGTAGTGATTAGTTATTAGATACCAAATAATTTTTTATTTATCAGTACTAATCATTAATTAGAGAACTCCACAGAAAGAAATGCTCTTCGGTCATTCTGAGGAACGCGAAGCGCGAACGTTCCTCAGCATGACAACACAGGAACATTCATTTTGTGGCTTACTCTTACTCGAATTACTCCCAAATATAAGAACCCCACCCTAACTCTACCCTTGTTAAAGGACTTCCAGAAAATAAAATCTCCCAACTACACATAGTATTTTTCGCTTGGATGCAATATAAATAAGGGCAAACAACCGTTTGAATATAAATAAGGGCAAACAACCGTTTGCCCCTACAATGCAAGGAAAATTTATTTCTTGGTGTTCCTTGAGGGGAAGGAACTAGATTTTTAATCCATATTCCTAGTCATCAACGATTAACTATTAGAGACTAACGACTAACTATTAACCACTAATTACTAAATTAAAATGGAGACTTTATTTCGTAACTCCCGGATTAAACTCTCTCAAGGGCTGTTATTCTGGCGTGAGGTTGGTGAGGGAATTCCTGTTATTTTCCTGCATGGTAGTTGGAACGAAGGTAGTCAATGGGTTCGGCTAATGGAATCGTTTTCCCGCGAGTTTCATTGCTTTACACCAGATTTGCTAGGCTTTGGAGAATCTGATATTCCTGATATTCACTACTCGATTGATTTACAAGTAGAATGTTTAGCTGAATTTTTACAAGCATTGAAATTAGAGAATGTCTATTTGGTAGGACATTCATTAGGAGGATGGGTAGCTGCGAGTTATGCTCTCAAGTATCCGGAGAATGTTAGGGGATTAGTATTGCTGGCTCCGGAAGGTGTGGGAACTGAGGTAAGTGAGAAGCATTTGAAGCAGATGCAAAATCTACTAAAACGTTCGGAATTTATGTTTACTTTGTTGCGGTTGTTACGTCCACTTGCAAAGTTATTTGGTTGGGAAATTAAGGTGGATGAAGAGTGGAAATTGCGTCGGAAAATAGAGGAATATCCAACTGCTTGTGAGTTGCTATTTCAACGTCAAAATCCGGAAATTCACGCCGAATATTTAGAGACACGACTCCATTTTATCCAGGCTCCAGTTTTAATTTTACAAGGTGGGAAAGACAGCCAAGAATCATTACAATCGAGTCAAGTTTATGCACAGTTAATACCAGGGGCAAATTTGAAAGCGATCGCACATGGTGAAAATGATTTACCACAAAATTGTAGTGGGGTAGTATCTGAGGAAATTCGCGATTTTATCAAAAGTAAAAATAATCAAGAAAGTTGGGTTGTTATTGGTGAGTGATGAGTGGGGAGCTAACTTATTTGTTTTTGTATCTTGCCCTTTTCTCTGACCTTTTTCCCTTCCCTTTTTCCCATAACTCTCTCATTCCCCAAAAGATTAAATTACGTTCAACTGTTATTGGATCGCAAATATTGGGATAATGCGATCGCAAATAACCATGAATCGTCTCACTATCTCCCCCTGTCATCATCACTTTACCGTCAGGAAAATCACACCACCAATTCTCAACAAAATCTTTAATCCCCGCAATTAACGTATAAATTACCCCGCTTTGCATCGCTTCATCTGTATTCATGGCAAAGCGTGGTGGTAATTTTTTTGGTAATTCCACATCAGGTAACTGTCCAGTTTTGTTTCTCAATGTCGCTAATTGCAAGCCTAATCCTGGTAGAATTGCCCCTCCAGTTAATTCTTGGTTATTATTAGCACTAGTAAAAGTCAGTGCAGTTCCCGCATCAATCACGAGAATTGGAAACCCTAAATTATTGCCAGCACCATATATAGCGATAGCTCTGTCAATGCCCAAAGTTGGATACATCGCTTTTAACGGCACATCATCTAAAGTAATTATTTTTACATTATTGTAAATTTGCCAGATTTCCGTTTGTTTAGGAACTACAGATGCGATCGCAATTCTCGGAAAATCCACCAGAAGATGGGAAAAATTAAATCCAGAAAATAGCTTTTGTATTTCCCCAGTCTTCGCTACATCTTGCACCACATCCACAGATACATGAGAACTATCCCAAGTATAAATTAGGGTTTTATCTGTAAATAATCCCCAGTGCGATCGCGAATTCCCGATTACTAAAGCTAACCAAGTTTTAGACATATTAAATTTTTGATACATGTATGGTGTCAGTTTATTTTTAACAGTCACCACTTTCATCCCTGTCCCTAGGCTGTTGACTTTGTGGCTTTTAGAGGTTAGAAGTTCATACAAAATCTGTGGTGTAAAAGATAATATCAGTAGGGGCAAACGGCTGTTTGCCCTCATTTTGCGATGCTATGAGCGACCTTGCCCTAAGCCTAAGGGGTACGCTCCGCGAACGGTATCGCATAAAATAGGATGAACCAAAAACACGAAAATTTTATCAAAGTCAACAGCCTACCCTGTCCCCCTTTCGCGGTATATTTAGATAATCTCAGCTAAATAATCTCAGCATCGCTATCTAAACAGTGCCAAAAATTATTGCAGTTGTTAATGGTAAAGGTGGAGTTGGTAAAACAACCACCGCAGTTAATCTGGCAGCAACTTTCGCTGAACAGCAAAAAGTGCTTCTTGTTGATGCCGATATTCAAGGTTCTGCAAGCTGGTGGATTGAGCGTAGCCAGAATGGAATGGGTTTTGACCTATCTCAAGATACAAATCCTCAACTTTTAAGTCATTTGCGCTCCATAACAGGTTACGATTTAGTTATAGTCGATACGCCTCCAGCGCTACACTCCGAAGCTTTAGCGGCAGTCGTGGGAATTGCTGATTATTTAGTTTTACCCACACCTCCAGCACCGATGGATTTAGCAGTGCTTGTTGATACAGTCAAATCGGCAGTCGCTCCTCTGGGAACTCCCCATCGAGTTTTGCTGACAAAAGTTGATACGCGGAGTTTAGGAGAAGCACTGGAAGCTCAGAATGCTCTGATGGAGCTAGGAATTCCTGCCTGTAATGCTTTCATTCGTCTTTATAAAGCTCATGAAAGAGCAGTGCTTGATGGTGTGGCAATTACGCAATGGCGTGGTAAAAATGGACGCGAGGCAGAATCAGACTACCGTCGCGTTGCCGAAGAAATACAGCGAGACTGGAGAAAATAATGGTTAAGAGACGAATAACTGAATTAATACAAAACGAAGTTCAAAAAGTCCCTACATCTGCTCAAAATTCAGTAATTGATGTTACTGCCACAGCAGTTGTAGCTTCCGAAGAAGAACAAGATATTCAAGATATCAAAGCAACAACAGAAGCGGAAAGTACTGAAATTATCGAAGATATAGAAAAGAATGAAGGGAAAAATAACTCGAAGCTAAATCATCCAACTAAATTAGATTTAGAAGCAACAATTAAACAATTAAATGAATCACTAGGAAAAACTCGTCAAAACGAAATAAATTTACTTGAAGAAATTGATACACTAAAATCTACTTTGTCTGAACAACAATTCAAATCGAATGGTTTAGCTAAAGAGCTTCAAGAAGCAAAAAAAGCTGCAATACATCTTGCCGATGCGAACTCACAACTCAATGCTGAAATTAGCATTTTGAAGCAAGAAAAAATTCAGTCGGAACAAGAGAAAATACAATTTGAAGAAGAACAAAAACAACTTGTATTGGTTAAACAAGCAAATCAGATAATACCCAAAGAAACCTATAAACCAATTGTTGTAAATAACTACAAAAAGTCCCATCATGCAATCGATAGACGACCAATTGAACCATCGCGTTTGAGAGAAACCCAAGAAGAGAAAGAAGATTCATCTCCAATGTGGTTACTTGACTAAAAATTAGTTTGATTGCAAAACTAAAAGTAAAGCTAACGCTGTATTAATGGAAAAGCGTTCGATGTTTGAACGCTTATTTATAGTTTTTGAAGTACAGTGTTAACACAATTACTAGAATAATAGGTTTATAGCATTTCCCATGTACAATTTCTTACCATTCGCTTTCTTTGAAGATAAATTTGTACCCTTTGCCGAAGCGAAAATTTCGATTGCAACCCATGCTCTACACTATGGAACTGGTGCGTTAGGAGGATTACGAGGTATTCCCAACCCGGAAAATTCCAATCAAATATTATTATTTAGATTAGATCGTCACTGCCAAAGACTAAGTACTAGTGCCAAATTTCTTCATTACGATATTTCAGCCGAAAAAATCCAATCAACCATTATTGATTTCGTTAAAAAAAATCGTCCTTCAGTATCATTTTATATTCGTCCTTTCGTCTATACTTCAGATTTAGGAATTGCACCAAGATTGCATAATATTCAAAAGGATTTCTTCGTTTATGGCTTAGAATTAGGTGAATATTCTTCACCTGAAGGTGTCACTTGTCGAATTAGTTCCTGGTATCGTCAAAATGATGTCAGCTTCCCATTACGGGGTAAAATCAGCGCTGCTTACATCACTTCTTCCCTAGCAAAAACCGAAGCGATCGAATCTGGGTTTGACGAAGCAATTTTGATGAATTCCCAAGGTAAAGTTAGCGAAGCTTCGGGAATGAATATTTTTATTGTTAGAAACGGACAAATATTTACACCTGGATTTGAACAAGATATTTTAGAAGGAATTACCCGTGATAGCGTGATGAGAATTGCTGGTGATTTGGGTGTTAAAGTTGTCGAAAGACCAATTGATAAGTCAGAATTGTTTATTGCCGATGAAGTATTTTTGTGTGGAACTGCTGCCAAAGTTTTACCTGTGACGCGAATAGAAAATTTCTCTTTACCAGAAAATAGACCAATAACTGAAAAATTGAGAGAAAAGTTTACAGCAATTACAGAAAACCGCGATCGCAATTATCAAGATTGGGTTTTCCCTATTTCCATTGATTAGTTTGAGATTCTCATCTTTTTGGTTCTTCATTACTTGTTATGCTAAAAACGCTTATGAAATAGCTCAAATTCCTTGCTGGGCATGAAAGATAGCTTTTAGTCTTAGATTTTGAGCCTTTGGAATCAAATCAAGACTAAAACTGTCCAAAAGCCTTGCTATTAAAGGAAAACTTTGAATTTTCGTTTAAAGTTCAGCATAACACCTACGGAAGAGCCATCTTTTTTAAAGTAAGTTGAAGAGATAACAACCGCAGATAGACGCAAATTTAGACGCTACTCTGCGAGAAGTCTCGCTAGCCTACGGCAACCTCTCCGATGTACGCTCGTCTAATGCGGCTTACCGCAGGGTACGCAGATAAATATAGATGTATATTTTATCTCGCGAATTCTAATAAATGCTTTGCTATCATTTGCGGTTGTTCTAAATGCGGTACATGTCCAGAATCTTCAATCCAAATTAATTTACTATTGGGAATCGCTCTTTTAAATCTTGGGGCATCTTTTGTTCCCAGAATTTTATCAGAATCACCCCATAAAATTAATGTTTTTTGTTGAATTTTCATTAATTCTTTAAATCTAAAAGCACTATACCCACCACTTTTTGTGAAAGTAATTAAAGCAGTATTCCAGTTAGGTAAATCTAAATGCAAAGCCGCACAAAGTTGAGCATCAATGGAAGCTAATTCCTTATTTTTATAAGCAGCGCGAGAAATATTTTGACGTACTTTCGGACTTCTTAAAAAATTTGTCAGCCAAGTATCCAAAGGTGAAAACATGAATTTCACTAATGGAGAACTACCTACTAAACCAGCACTATCAATTAATACCAGTTTTTCCACAGCTTGCGGATAGGTGAGAGTGAAATCTATAGCTGCCGCACCACCCATCGAAGCACCAACTAAAATCACTGGTTTATTAATCAGAGTTTTCCAGAAGTAATAAAGATGGGTTTTGATCGCATTTGGACTATATTGAACATCCGCAATCCGATCGGTAAAACCAAAACCTAATATATCAACAGCCCAAACTTCATTTTCTGCGGCAAGAAGTGGAAAAAGACGGCGAAATTCTAATAAAGAACTGTCAAAACCGTGAATTAATAAAAATGGAGTACTACCATTTCCTTGCCCTTCCTGAGCTTGATGGACATAGGCTGTATTAATGGTTTGATTCACAAGCGGAGTAGAAATTTCCGCCAGATTGATTTTTTGTGCGATCGCAATCGAAGCCGCTTCGGTAAGTTGCTCGAATGTGGTAGGTAAAAAACTTGGAAACATAAAAATGATTTTACCGTAAAATCATTCCAATTAGGCTATTACAATTCCCTGTCTCCAAATTAATATACTGAATCCTTTTGTCCCCTTTTCACTGTAAAATTAAGTTCACCCTCTTAAGAAGGCTATTAAAGAGAAAAATTATGCCCCAAGCGGTTGGAGTAATTGAAACTTTGGGTTTTCCTGCTGTACTCGCTGCGGCAGATGCGATGGTAAAAGCTGCCGAAGTTGCGATCGTCTATTACGATATCGCAGAAAGCGGACGCTTAATAGTCGCAGTACGTGGACACGTCGCAGAAGTTAAACGTGCGATGGAATCGGGAATTGCCGCAGGTGAAGCAACCTTTGGTGGTCAAGTCATAACCCATTATATAGTCCCCAATCCACCAGAAAATGTCGAAGCCGTTTTACCAATTCATTTCACCACAAAATCAGAACCATTCCGAATATTTTAAATAGGAATTGGGAGTTTTGAGTTAGGAATTAGGAGTTAGGAATTAGGAGTTAGAGTAAGCCACAAAATGAATGATCCTGTGTTGTCATGCTGTAGCAAGCTACAGAATGACCGAAGAGCATTTCTTTCTGTGGAGTTCTCTTAGGAGTTTTGAGTTAGGAATTAGGAATTTTGAGTTAGGAGTCAGGAATATATAAATTCCAATCCCCAATCCCCAATCCCCATTATTTTAAAAATATCTTCCAAAAGATGTAGGAACATTCGTACAATTAGTTTCTAATGCCACATACGTTAATTGATATAGGAGATAGCTAATGTCGCTACAGGCAGTCGGAGCGCTGGAAACAAAAGGATTTCCTGCTGTACTCGCAGCAGCAGATGCAATGGTCAAAGCTGGACGAGTCACCCTCGTTGGCTACATCCGGGTAGGCAGCGCTCGTTTCACAGTCAATATTCGTGGGGATGTCTCAGAAGTCAAAGCCGCGATGGCTGCTGGTGTTGAAGCTGCTGAAAGCTGTCATGGTGGTGTTTTGGAATCCTGGGTGATTATTCCACGTCCACATGAAAACGTCGAGGCTGTTCTACCAATCTCTTATACTGACCAAGTAGATCAGTATCGGCAGTCTGTAGAAAACCCAATAGTACGCAGAAGTTGAACCTTTGCGATAAGCGAAGTTTAACCCCAAGGGCGTATCGCTTAACACTGAAGAGAACTAGTCACGAGTTAAAATTCAATTCAATTCAATTCAATAGCGCTCTGTTGAAAACACTTGGAAACACCTCACATAATTAGTTCTACAGAATTAGACCTAATGTGATGTTAGTTGCTGCTTGAAGAGTACCCACAAGGGTACTTTTAAATATTTTGTATTTTTCTCAGAATGTTTACTATGGTGATGCACTTTGAACACCTGTAAAAATTACCGAAATTTGTTTAGCTGAAAAACTTGAGGGTGAGATAAATAGTAAGAATTTGGAATATTTTTGAAATATTTTGGAAATATCTTTGAAATACTTATTTATTTGCCTAACTCTTTATAAATAAATTAATTACGATAGACGTAACAGCTATATACTAGTATAAAAAACATCTGGTATTTTAATGAGAATCTAGACCTGAATTTGGTATGAAACCTAAATCAGTAAAGTCGCGTCTGTATGTCGAGGGGTTTAGCTATTAGTTGTGCATCATCACCTGCATAATGTCATGGTTTCATCACTCCACAGAAGTCGAAATGTTTTAGCACTATCTCTAGATAGGGTGTGGCGAAACTCAATAACGTCAATAAAACTTATATAATTTACAAAAATTTACATTATGAAAAATTCAGGAAAGAGATTGGAACTCTTAAAGTTCACGTCTGACAAATGAGAAAAAACAGAAGAATTTAGAAAAGACTGCATAAATTGGATGATTTAAAACGTAATAAAAAGTGTGCTAACAAGAAGGTGATAATAACATCACCGAACTTAGGGTGCAACTACCAGTTAAAAAGGTGTATAAGCGGGATAACAGGGGGTTGTGATGCAAACTTTAAAGCAGGGTTTTGAGGAGCGCAATCTCACGATGGCGACAGTTTGGGAAAAACTAGCGATTGATTGGCTTTCGCGCTTGGAAGTTGAGTGTTCAGAACAGAATGCAACGAATCGAGAAAGTATAGTTAATTGGTTATTAGGAAGCGATCGCAATCGGTTTGACGAACTAGATCGTAAAGATTTAGAAATTGCCAAGCAAGCGATGGAGTATCGTTATCGAATTTTACAACAGCGTTACTTAGGAAAAGGGCGTGATACAGCTTATCGCAACTTAATTACTCGCTTGGGTAGTTTAGTGACACTGCGAAATAAAATTCAGACTTGGATCGCATTGAGTCGAGACAGACAGCGTTCGGTAATGGATGTATTGCAAGAAGTTATCCAAGAACTACTACAAAGCGACAATTACATGCTGTCACAGATGGCTTGTATTTCTGAATGCACAAGCGAACCCAGGTTAAAAAATTCGCTCCTATTTGCCAGCGTCGAGGAATATTGCCTACGTCCGATTAGAAACCAGCCATTACTTGTATATAGATTTGTCAACTACTTACGACGCACACAGCGAGGTGGATTGACTCAAGTTCCCACCAGCGACTTAGTAAAATTGGTATCGGAAGAAGTTTTAACCGACGATAGTGATAATCGCATCAACTTGGCAGACAATCAAGCAGTAGCCGATTACCAAGAAGAGCAGGAATTAGAACAACAGCAAACCCTGCGAAACGAAGTCAAAGAAGAATTTGAGGACTACTTAAGGGAAAATCTTGGGGAAGATGCAGTATTGTGGTTGCGAATGTACCTACAAGGGAAAACTCAAGACGCGATCGCAAAAAAATTAGAAAAGCCAATTAGAGAAATTTATCGGTTACGCGAAAAAATCAGCTACCATGCTGTACGCGTGTTTGCCCTCAAAGGAAAACCCGAACTTGTCGATAATTGGTTAGGTACATCACTTAACGAGCATAACTTTGGCTTGACACAGCAGCAGTGGCAGCAGTTATTAGAAAAAATATCTCCAACCCAAAAGCAAATCTTAGAATTGCGAAAAGCCGGAGAAAGTATTGAAATAATTGCCCAAAAGTTAAAAATCAAAGCACATCAAGCAATGGGAGAATGGACAAAAGTCTATCTCACAGCCCAATCATTGCGAACCGAAGAATAAAGTAGCTGATCCGCTTCTAACCCCAGAGGGAACATCAAGTTCCCTACTCCCCAATCTTCAACAAAAAGAAAATCTAAGAAAAAATCTAAGAGAAAATTTAAGAAAATATCCAAACTTGTTAACTCTCCCTCAACTTCTGGGCAATATAGTAAAGTAGGATACATCGAGCGATCGGACTATGTTGTCTTCAGAAGGTAAACAAACTGACACCGAAGCACTAGGGGAAAAAGTGTCACCTGACACGGAGTTTCAATGGGATAAAAAATCAGAACGAGAGCAGGTAATTCACCTTATCGAAACTTTTTTGTCCTTTGAAGCCTGTCTTTACCATCAAATTTTGCCTTTAAGATTTGAAGACAAAAGCCTGATACTTGGCATGGTGAATCCAGACGATGAAACCGCACTAGATTATGTCAGCCGTATTTTGTCATACGTAAATTGCACGATGGTTATCCAGCAAATGTCTGCTGATAATCATCGCTCAATACTTTCAGCTTATTTGAATTATAAAAATACATCTCAATCGGCTCCTGGGCAACTACCATCACCCAAAGCATATGCAGAAGAATTACTTATACCTTCGGGTTCGCAAGTTACACAAAGCGACTCCTACCAAGTATCGCAAATAGATGGTTCGCAAGTATCTTCAGTGCCGATATTGGAAGCAGTCGCAATAGAACAAAAAATAGAACAAAAACCAGTCGAAACAACACATCAATATCGTCAATATATTGATACATCGCCAAACCCTCGCCAAAATAGCACATCAGCATCTGTCTTTGAAGCTCATCTGCATAAAACTGGTCAAGAACAAGATACTGACATTACAGCTTCTACTCAAATACCAAGCCTAAGAGTAACTGAAGCTGATGAATTAACACCAGTTGAACTGCTACCAACATTACCACCCAAAAGATTTTTAGAAGAATTATTGGGAAGGGTAATTGTTGGTGGAATTGGTAGACTCTACTTTGAACGTCTACCCTACGAAGGAAAAATTCTCTGGAGCGAAAACGGTGTTTTGCAATCAGTATTAGAGAAATTACCACTTTCAGTATTTCAAGGTGCCCTCAACGAACTCAAAAAATTTGCTAACTGGCGTGTAACTACGCTATCAGAACCAAAGCAAATCGAGAAAGAATACATATATAAACAACAACGGTTGTTATTACGTTTGCGAGTCATGCCGGGAATGTACGGAGAAGAAGCAACACTACAAGTACTGCGGGGAGCCGCACTTAAGTTTTACCAACAACAACAGCTATCCCGTATTAGCCGCGATGCCTTGGGAATTTCGCAGCAGCTAAGTTATAAATTACACGAATTACAAGAAAGAATGCTTTCAAATCGTAACGTCAACACGGAAAGACTAGAAACATTATCAGTTTTAAATAAACTGTTAACTAACCTAGATAATCAAATCAAAACCCTGTCAGATTCTGAGGAAAATCACGACAGAGGTTAGAGAGCGATCGCGAGGAAACAGGAAGAGAGAGCCAAAGTCTCTACGTATCATAATAGACATCGACTTAATTTAATGTGTCACACTCAAGCCCTATTTAATGTCCAATACCCAATCCGATCTTTCCGGCAAAAAATAGTCATTTTACCGAAAAATTGGGTTTAAAGCCCCGTCCTTCTACGACGGCTTTTTATTTGAAATCGCGTGTTAGTTTTCGTCCTAACGATGAGTAAAAGTAGCGTATACTATATTTAGGAGGTGATAAAGGTGTTTAATCTGACCTACGAATTTAAGCTCAAACCAACTCAAAAACAATCAAATACTTTTGAGCAGTGGCTTGAGATTAATCGTCGAGTCTACAACTATGCTTTGCGAGAGCGCAAAGACTGGTATAAGTCGCGCAGTTGTCAGGTTAACGCTTGCTCACTCCATTCTGAGTACATCATTCCTGCTGATGTTCCCCGTCCAACCTACGCCAGTCAGTGCAAGTCGCTAACAGAAGCTAAAAAGACAAATCCTGATTTAAAGTCTGTACAGTCCCAAGTTTTGCAACAAACTTTAAAGCGACTTGAAAATGCGTTTACTAGTATGTGGGAACAAAATCATGGGTTTCCAAGATTCAAGAAACACGGAAGGATGGGTAGTTTTGTTTTTCCACAAATGAAGGGAGACAGACTAGAAACCGGACGGGTTAATTTGCCTGTGATTGGTTGGGTTAAATTCCGTCAATCGCGATCGCTCTCTGTTGATGGAGTTATCAAACAAGCCCGTGTGGTCAAACGTATTTCTGGATGGTATGTAATGCTAACCGTCCAATGGGACGTTAACCCACCCCAGCCCATACCCCACGGGGAAGCGGTAGGAATTGATGTTGGTCTAACAAGTTTTGTTGCTACTTCAAATGGTCTTTTAGTCAAACGTCCGAGGTTTTTTGTAGATGCCGAACGCAAGCTGAAATTGCTGCAACAGCGTGTTTCCAGAAAACCCCACGGCTCGAACAATAGGAAAAAAGCACTTTATAAGGTAGCTTCATTGCATGAGTACGTCGCCAATTGTCGTAAAGATTGGCATCGAAAACTGTCTCATCAAATTTGTAATCATGCAGGGATGGTGTTTGTCGAGGATTTAAACTTAGTTGGTTTATCTAGAGAAATGCTAGGTAAGCATTGCCTAGATGCTGGATTCGGTCAATTTTTCAACATCCTCGAACAGACTTGTTTTAAACGTGATGTCTATTTTCAAAAAGTAGATGGGAGAAAAACAAGTCAAATTTGCCCAAACTGCGGGATTGAGACAGGTAAAAAAGAACTTTCAGAGCGTACTCACTATTGTTCAAATTGCGGCTATACGACTGATAGAGATATAGCAGCCGCTCAAGTAGTCGCAATACGCGGACTTGCAGCCGTAGGGCATACGGTCAAGATGCTTGCTGAGGGTAAATTCATTGGAATCCCTTTGAAGCAAGAATCTCCGCACTTATAGGGCGGAGAGTGTCAACTGTCGCATCTATAATTGAATTTGATTTGTTTTTACAAGCATACGTGGATTGGTAATTATGACAGGAAAAGGACAGGGATTCGGCTTTGGTTTGGGTAAGATGAAGGAACTGGCAGATGCCTTCAAAAAAGCCCAACAAGTTCAAGAAGGAGCTAAAAAACTCCAAGAAGAATTGGAGGTAATGGAAATTCAAGGGGAAGCTGGTGGTGGTTTAGTTAAAGTTGTTGTTAGCGGCAACCAAGAACCAAAACGAGTAGAAATTTCTCCCGATGCCTTAGGTGAAGGTTCTGAAGTACTTTCTGACTTGGTAACTGCTGCAATGAAAGATGCTTACAACAAGTCCACAGCCACAATGCGCGAACGTATGGAAGAATTAACTAGCGGGCTGGAATTGCCAGGATTTTAGTCAGTTTTCGTTAATTATTTAGTCATTCGCTATTAGTGACTAGTCATTGGTCATCAGCGACTTGTTCTAAAATACAAGTTATTGTTATTGTGCTGGCATATGCCAAAATTAAAAATCCATCTAATCTTTAATCAATAACGAATGACTAATGACTAATGGCTAATGACTAATGACAATAACTAGGCATCTCCAAGAATTAATCATGCGTTATCCAAAACCCTTGTAGAGACGTAGCAATGCTACGTCTCTACTTTTCCAAAGATGTCTACTACATAGCCTATACCCATTGCCTAATCCCCGAAACCATATGCCATACAAGTTATTATTTGTCTGCCTTGGGAATATTTGTCGATCGCCCGCAGCAGAAAATATTATGAATCATCTTGTTGAGGAAAAAGGACTGAGTGAGAGTATTATTTCCGACTCAGCAGGTACATCAAGTTACCATATTGGTAGTCTTCCCGATCGTCGGATGAATGCTGCTGCCACTCAAAAGCTGGGAATCACGCTTAAAGGGAGAGCGCGTCAGCTTGACAAATCTGACTTACAAGACTTCGATCTAATTTTGGCAATGGATAAAGAGAATTATGCCAATATTCTCAGCCTCGATCGATTGGGGGAATATGGTGATAAGGTACGGTTAATGTGCGATTTTTGTTCGCGTCACACTCTCAAAGAAGTACCCGACCCTTACTATGGTGGTAATGAGGGGTTTAACAGCGTCATCGACCTGCTTGTAGATGCTTGTGAGGGGTTGCTCAATCAAGTTGGTAGTGACAAAATCCATTCTTAGGTACTAACTCCCATCCTAGAATTTAGAAACAGTTGATTAGCTTAAAACATATGTAACATGTATAATCTAAAATCACCTATTTCTTGTGATGCGGGTATATTTGCCCATCTGATATTCTGATTGGGTAAAAATTGAGGCTGAAAAACGCTGTCATGAATCTAGATGAGATTATAAGTCTTTTGACTTAATATCTTTGATTTGAAAAATAACTTCGTTCATTCCTTAGTTATGGCTGTAGTTACTGATAATGCCCATAGGAGAGAATTTTTAGACAAAAAAATGTAAGGGGTTTACTGTTCATGCCCTTAACAATCCTTGTTGTGGATGATGATTTAGGTACTCGTTTATCTATTAGCGACTATCTTGAACTGTCTGGCTACTCAGTAATTGCTGCTGAAAACGGTCAACAGGCTTTGACAATTGTGGAGCAACACAATCCTGATTTGATAGTTACTGATATCGTTATGCCACAAATGAATGGTTATGAGCTAGTTCGTCGGGTACGTCAGCAACAAATATTTCGCTTATTGCCCGTAATTTTATTAACAGCGAGAATCAAGACTCAGGAACGAATCTTGGGTTATCAGTCGGGATGCGATTTATATTTGCCCAAACCTTTTGAACTTGAAGAATTAGCTGCTGCAATTCGGAATTTGTTGGAGCGATCGCAAATCATTCAATCCGAATGTGGTCTCTCACAAGCAGATAATATTAAATCAGAAAAGTCTCACAAACCTATTACCTCAGCAATCTCACTCGCTTTTGAATCTTTAACCATTCGAGAACAAGAAGTACTTCGGCTCTTGACAGAAGGACTTTCTAACATCGAAATCGGGGAAAAACTCCATCTTAGTTCCCGTACTGTCGAAAAATATGTCAGCAGTTTGTTAAGGAAAACCGAAACAAGTAACCGCGCTCAACTCGTTCGGTTTGCAATCAAGCATGGGTTGGTGGATTAGGAAAGGCAATTAAATTAGATTAGTCTTTATTCCTTATTCCTTCCATAGCATTTTTCGTTTGGATGAAATACAAATAAGGGCAAACAACCGTTTGCCCCTACAGTTTTCTCGAATTCACGTTGTATTTAACTCAACTGAGAAGCACTATATTCCCTATATTGCTAAAAATTCGCCAATCATCTTAACTTCTGGTTCTAAGGCAATTGACCAATGTTCTTGTACATGGGATTGAATGTGGTGAATGAGACTAAAAATATCTCCCGCGCTTGCACCACCGCAGTTAATGATAAAATTAGCGTGGCGAGGTGCAACCTGAGCCTTTCCGATTTGGAAGCCTTTTAAACCGGATTGTTCAATTAACCAACCTGCTGAGTAAGGCTTGGGGTTACGGAAAACACTACCACAACTGGGTTTATCGTACGGCTGCGTATTTAATCGGTATTCTTTGTTACGTTTTGTGGTCGCAGTTACGATCGCAGGGTCTGCACCAGGTTGAAGTTGGAAAGTTGCTTGGGTAACTACCAGCTTACTTCCTTGTAGTTTAGAAGTACGGTAAGCATAGCCCATTTCTTCTACCGTGAAAGTACGTAAAGTCCCATCAGGCAAGAGAATTTGGGCACTAACTAATATATCTGCGATACAGCCGTTTTGTGCCCCAGCATTCATCACAACAGCACCACCAACAGTCCCCGGAATACCTACCGACCATTCAAGTCCTTCTAGCCCATTTTCGGCGACTTCCATAGCCAAACTGGGAATTGATTCCCCAGCCGCGACTGTGACTAAACCAGTGTCTGGATCGAGAGAACTGTAACGCAGATGGCGAGTGCCGATAACTAAACCGGGAAGCCCGCGATCGCTCACCAATAAGTTAGAACCTGCTCCTAAAATAGTTACTGGTAGTTGTTGTTCTTTAGCATACTCAATACTTGCTTGCAACATCTCAATGTTACGAGGTGCAACATACCATTCTGCTGGACCACCGACTCGATATGAAGTGTGTCCTGAAAGCGAAACCTGCGACTTAATCGCACAATCCGTACCAGGTAAGTAAATCACGTTTTTATTTAAGTTGGATTTAGCTGCTTTTCTTGTGTTTGTACTAACTTCCGAAATATTGCAGACATCCACAGTTGCCTGGGAAATGCTCATATGTACCTTAATGACTATCTTTAACTTGTAAAAAACCGTATTTTTACGGTTGCAAATCCGAGACGCTTTAAAACCCTAACTAAATAGAATCTATGTAGATATGAGGAAGCGATACGATTAAAAAATCGCTTCCCATCTAGTAAATACTTACAACTTATGATGTGGCTGATGTCACTGGTGTTGGTTGACGCATTGCCGCAATCACGTCGGGAATAATTTGGTTGAGATTTCCCGCACCCAAGAACAAGGCTAAATCACCAGGACGCAAAGTTTCAAGTAAATACTCGCACATTATGTCCATATTTGGCTGATAATCGACTTTTTCGTGGTGTTTGGCAACTTCTACTGCTAATGTTTCGCCGCTAATTAGCCCCAAATTTTGCTCGCCAGCGCTGTAAATATCGGTCAGTACAACCAAATCTGCATGGGCGAAGCTTTCCGCAAACTCTTCTAAAAACGTCAGTGTGCGGCTATAGCGATGTGGTTGAAAAATCGCAACAACTCGCTGTCCAGGGCGTGCTTGTAGGCGTGCTGCTGCCAATGTGGCGCAAATTTCGCTAGGGTGGTGAGCGTAGTCATCAATGAAGGTAATCCCATCAACTTCACCCCGGAACTCGAATCGACGACGTGCCCCTTCAAATGTTGCTAGTCCTTTGGCAATTTCGCCAAATTCTAAACCTAAAACGCGACCAACTGCAACTGCTGCCAGAGCGTTACTGAGGTTATGACGGCTGAGAAGTTTGACTGTGAGAACACCTAATGCTTTGCCTTTTTCCCAAACTAATGCGCGAGTACCTTCACCGTGATAGTCAACGTCGGTGACGTGGTAATCGGCGTTAGTATCAGGATATAAGCTGTAGGAGATAGTAGGTTTGATGCGATCGCGTACTGTTTCGCAATCAATACTCCCAACTACAATTTTGCAACTTTGAGCAAATGTTTGGAAGGTCTCTACTACCTGCTCTAAAGTCTCGTAGTGGTCGGGGTGGTCTAATTCGATATTAGTAATAATACCAATCTCAGGAGCATGTTTTACCAATGAACCATCCGACTCATCAGCCTCAGCAACTAGATATTTACTTTCCCCTAGTCGAGCATTCCCTTCCCAGGCTTTAACCTCTCCACCAACTAATATAGTCGGGTCAATACCTGCTTCCAGCAACATGTAACCAATCATGCTACTTGTGGTTGTCTTTCCGTGGGTTCCAGCCACAGCAATGCTATAGTATTCGGCGATTAAGGCTGCCAGCAAGTCGGAACGGTGAAAAATTGGACAGCCCAATTCTAGCGCCGCTTTATATTCCAAATTATTTGTATTAATAGCAGTTGAACATATTACTTGAGGCAATTGTGCGACATCATCTGCCGACAACTCAAAGTGAGTATTTGATAATACTTCGTTTTCCGATTTTTTTGGCTTAAAGAATTCGAGATTACTTGCTTCTTGCTGACTAAAAATATGAGCGCCAATAGTTTCTAACTTATGAGTTATGTGGTTGGGGCGTAAATCTGAACCCGATACTGGTAGTTGCCGTTTCGCAAGTACGTAAGCAAGTGCAGACATTCCGATGCCACCAACACCAATAAAATGAAAAGGTCTACCGCTAAAATCTACAACTTTCATCATTTTAAAATTACTCCTCTAACACCACACCACACCAGAATCGCGAATAACACGGGTATCATAACAGGTATTTCATTATTACAGATACTGTTGCTGCATCACTTTAAGAATCTTCTGCGTGAAATATTACTTCTCGACAAATAGACTCATTGAAGATGATTTTACCTGCACTCGTGTTTTTTCTCTTGATAAATGAATATTTTGTTTATTCTGATATTTTCTCTACAATCGGGACGCATAAGACTGTAGTTACAAATACATAATTTTAATGATTATCAGATTCTCAAATCTGGTAAAATTCTAGTTTGGCTCGTAATTCGGATATCGAAAAACTAAACAAACAGAGGAATGTATACTCAAAACCAATGTTTTGTATAAGTACATATGCTCTTACTCATAAGGGACATTTAATCGTAGCCGATGTGAAACAAAATCAGGCATTACTTTACATTTTTGTTTTAAACTTCCCTGGGTAGTCCTCCTAAAATTGGTTTGAGCGAATAATTCCCGATATATTCCCACATATATTTCGGTAAGAGAAATCCACAGAAAGAAATGCTCTTCGGTCACTCTGTAGCTTGCTACAGCATGACAACACAGGATCATTCATTTTGTGGCTTACTCTAAATTCAGGTCAAACTTAGGTACAACAGATTTTTGTACGAGTGCTGAGAAAATAACCAAAGAACAATACTGTACTCCCAAAACTTGCCTTAAGCTCTAGAAGGGTTCTTGTCAAATAATATTCTCCAGTACTCGCAAAAAATGCTTTTAGCCTGTATCCCATATATTGCCAAACTTCCAGGTGGTGAGAATATAACTTAAACTCAGTTAATGTGCAAGCAAACAGAGCAACAACTTCAAAAGCCGGAGCTTATCATATAACCGTACTTATTGCATACACCTTAAGGATGATGTTAGTCAAGTTTGATATATAACAAGGAAAGGGAAAAAGGACAAGAGGGATAAGGGGGATTATCTCTTTTACCTCATCTTTATATCTTCCATCGGGACGAAATATCAGTTTTTTTTGTGAATCTAACACTTAATAGTTATAAATACTCTCCCCTTTGCGATATGATTGGGGTCATAAATAGCATTTAATTAGGCATATATACAGAGGGCAAGACGCTGTGATTAGAGTTGCAATCAACGGTTTCGGTCGCATTGGGCGTAACTTTGCGCGCTGCTGGCTAGGAAGAGAAAATAGCAATATTGAACTTGTCGCGATTAACGACACATCCGATCCAAAAACCAACGCGCACCTACTCAAGTACGACACCATGCTTGGGAAAATCAAAAATGCTGAAATTATCGCCGATGATAACTCGATTATCATGAACGGTAAAACAGTTAAGTGTGTATCAGACCGGAACCCGGAAAACTTGCCCTGGAAAGAATGGGGAATTGATTTAATCATCGAAGCAACGGGCGTATTTACATCCAAAGAAGGCGCGATGAAACACGTCAATGCGGGTGCTAAGAAGGTTCTGATTACCGCTCCTGGCAAGAACGAAGATGGTACGTTTGTAATGGGGGTTAATCATCACGATTATGACCATAACATCCATCACATTATTAGTAATGCCAGCTGTACTACTAATTGCTTGGCTCCGATCGCGAAGGTGTTGCATGAGAAATTCACCATCATTAAAGGTACTATGACGACTACCCATAGTTATACTGGTGACCAAAGAATTCTTGATGCTAGTCATCGCGATTTGAGAAGAGCTAGAGCAGCAGCAGTAAATATCGTACCAACTTCGACTGGTGCGGCGAAAGCAGTAGCATTAGTAATTCCCGATTTGAAGGGGAAATTAAACGGTGTGGCACTGCGTGTACCTACTCCTAACGTTTCGATGGTGGACTTTGTTGTTCAAGTTGAAAAACGTACAATCACGGAAGAAGTTAACGAAGCACTAAAATACGCTTCTGAGAATGAATTGAAGGGAATTCTTGCTTATACTGATTTACCTTTAGTATCTTCTGATTACCAAGGTGCTGAAGAATCTTCTATTATTGACGCGAACCTGACAATAGTTATGGGTAGCGACATGGTGAAGGTAATGGCTTGGTACGATAATGAGTGGGGATACAGCCAGCGTGTACTTGACTTAGCGGAATTAGTTGCTGCGAAATGGGCTTAAATTTTTAAGTTAGGAGTTAGGAGTTGGGATTTTGCAAAGCTTTTATAGTGAAGAGTGGAAAATGAATCACAAATCATAATTTTCATGTTTCTAACTCATAATTTTTAGAGTCTAATTCCCAATTTACAACTCCTAACTTACAGTTCCTAACTCCTAACTATTATTAAAGTGTTGGAATCCCTGATTAAGTGTCAAAACTTGGTCGGGATTTTTGTTTATTTGGTCGCGCAATATTACTTGTGGGTTGGATGTAATCTTGCCGATAATTGCTGCATTATCACCTATTTTTTTCACAAATATTTCTGCTAATTCCGATGGTAAGCATAGGACTAATTCAAAATCTTCACCACCATAAAGGGTATATTCTAAAATTTGTGTAGGAGTCAGCCAGTTTTTCAATGCTTCCGAAACCAGGATTTTTTGCCATTCTAATTTTTGTAGCTCTAACACTGCCCCAACATTACTAGCACGGCAAATTTGTAAAACGGCATCAGCTAAACCATCACTGCTATCCATTCCAGAAACGGTAAATTCAGAGTCTGGAGAAACATCCCAGAGTATTGGTAATACATCAAGACGGGGTTGAGGACGTTGATGAGCGAGGATTAAGGCTTGTTTATCTGCTTCGTTGATAGTTTCCCCTAATTCTGGATTTAAGAGCAATTCTAAGCCCGCACGGGAGGCTCCGTGAATCCCTGTAACAACGATCGCATCACCAATTTTTGCTGTATGACGACGAATACAACGATTTGGGTAGACTTGTCCAAAAGCTGTAATCGAGATGGTTGTGATGTGCGATCGCACTAAATCTCCGCCGACAATTGGTGTATTATACTTCTGCAAGCATTCGGACATTCCTTGGTATAAACGCTCAACCCAATCAACTTGCGTATCTATAGGTAAAGCCAAGCCGACTGTAATTCCTAGTGGTGAAGCCCCCATTGCTGCTATATCTGATAGATTTGCCGCCACAGCCCGCCAACCTGCATCTTCTGGCGATGTCGTAATTTCACTGAAATGTATGTTATCAACTAATACATCCGTTGTGACGACTAAATTGCGATCGCGATCGACATTTAATACAGCTCCATCATCCCCAATAATTTCTGAAGGGCAAAAGCGCTGTAATATTTTTAAAAGTCCTTGTTCCCCAATATCACTGACTTTCATGAGAACTGAAAGTATCCTATTTTTCCCATTGTTTTAAATCGCAGTATTTCTTGATCTAAATTTAGTGATTTCCATCGATCAATATACATATCAAAATAAAGCCATTCATTAATCAACTTAATACTACTATCCCATGTTTCTAATTCTTTAAAACAATCAATGCCCCAAGTAAATTTTGCATTTGTTTTTGAAACTGCTGATTGCGAATAATCTACTGTTAAAGCTGATGTACTAATTGCATCGAAGATGAACTCGGAATGAGGAAAATTATTTTTAAGTGTAATCAGAATAGTATGCATTTTTTGCTCATCAAGATACATTGAAAGACCTTCTAAAATAAACAGTATTTTTTTGTCTTTGTCCTTTTGGAAAAAACAGTCCAAGAAGTATCTAAAACTGAATGATTAATAAATTTATGTTGTTCAGTTTCACCGATTAACTGCATCCATAGTGGTTTTATTTCTTCAAGGTCTAAATCATACCATTTGACATTATTTTGATTTAACCGAAAGAATCTTGTACATAGTCCAGCCGCAAGATTTACTACAATTGAATCAGGATTTTTATTTAAAAAAATCTGCGTTTGCTCATCAAACACTTTACTTCTTATTGCAACCGAAAGCTGACTAATTTTATCATTTCCAAACTTAGATAAGTCAGCATCTATACGTTCTATAATTTCAAGAGACTTGGCATCGTCAATAATTGCATCTGCTCGTTTACTCTCCAGATATCGAAAGTAAAGCGTGATTAAAAGTGTCTCTGATATACCTGATAATTTTTCCATATTGTTTTTAAAGAGATTCTGATATTGAAAAATGAATGGCAATGGCACTAATTTACGATGTAGACATTGCCTTGACTAGTATATTCCCGACTTATTTAAATAAGCCAGGAATCTAATTTATCCACCTAATTTATGCACTTGGTTCTTGTAAATTCTCTAAACCATCAACAACTTTTGCCGAAATTATTTTGTCACCAGCTTTAAGTTCATCTAAGACTTCTTGCCCTTCAGTTAGATAACCAAAAATAGCATAACGTCCATCTAATAAATTGCGTCCAGCAGGTGTTAATTCCGGCTCAAACAAGAAGAAGAAAAATTGCGAAGAACCACCATTCACATCACGTTCTGGACGTGCTAAAGCTAGCGCTCCAAATGAAGAGAATGGTAACACAGGCATGTCTGTATAACGTCCTGCTTCTTCTAATGTAGTACCATAAGTTGGTTTTTTATCACCTTCTACTAATACTTCAAAAGGAACTGCTCGATATTTCTTTGTTTTGGGATCGATAAAACCATCGGCATCTTTTGGTTTACCTGTTTGCAAAACATAGGATTCTTCCGAACGAGTAAATTCTAAACCATCATAAAAACCGCGCTTGACTAAATCAACAAAATTACCAGCAGTTATAGGTGCGCTATAGCCATCTAAAACCATTTTTAAATCACCTTTACTGGTTTTCATGGTCACAGTTGCACGTCCCTTTAATTGTGCTAAATTACCATATTCACTAGGTACTTCATAGGGAAAGTCTGTCACCATCGCTTGTTCTAATTCTCCAACCAAATTCAGAACTTCAATTCGTTTCTCTTTGACTTTTTCCTTATCTTTTACTGCTGCAAGTTCTTGAAGGGAAGTCACACCAATTTTCATTTGTTCAATGAGAGTTTGTGCTTGTGATTGACGTTCTGCGGGAATGCTTGCGAGAATTTTTTCTGGTTTATCAAGTAAACGAGATGCTTTTTTCAAATCGCTAGATACTGCACTCCAGCGTTTATTTGCCCGCAGTTGGTTAGAAATATCCTCAAGACTTGCTTGTAGCTGACGCACGGGTTTGTTATCGATGGGAAGTGCGTAACGTAAAAGTGCTTTACCATCAGTGATCGCATTTCCCGCAGGTAGTGCAGCATAACTCGCAGGAGTTAAGCTAGCAGTGGCAATACCTAAAATTAGAGTTAGGGACAGTAGTAAAGTTAGACTATTCTTGAGTTTGGCTTTTAATAAATTCAACATGGAATGTCTCAAACGCAGCATTAATTATTATCAACTTGGTGTAACCCATTCATCATCTTCCCACAGGAAAGTCCCTGGTTAATGGGAAAATGGGAATTAGGCATTGGCAATAACGATAATTTATTAATTTATGTGCAACTGAGGTGTTATTTCTGCGATTGTGGTTAGATATGTATTTGCTAAAGCATGATACCTTTGATAATTAGAGAAATACTAACTATCTGTGAATTGTGATATGCCAAAGTTGCCAATAACGTTTAATTTACCGTGCTTCTAAACTCCTAATTGTCAGCATAGTTGGAAAATTTATATTTTATATTTCTTATATTTCTGACAGGTAGTAAATTATTAAATCAAGCCCAAGCTACCAAAGCGACGATGGAGAGTAAAGTATATTCAGCAACTCTGAGAGTAAAACTTCTAAGTTAAAAATTAGTTTAATAAAAGGTAATTAAAAGATTATAAAAAAGAGTAAATATCTTGGGATCTTGCATCCTT
>NZ_NTFS01000459.1 GCF_002289455.1 Brunnivagina elsteri CCALA 953 | reverse complement strand
TAATATTACTGATTTACAAAACTTATTTACGAAAAAATATCACAATACATACTTATTACTACAATAGTAGAAAGGGAATAAAAGCATCTCAAATACATAACCGATGTATTTCAAGCGACGTAAGTAAAAAAAGTAACTCATCAACCTCAAAAATACTTCTATCAAAACAAATAAATGCATGGTAAGTTGTTAACTCCACAGTTCCATACTGCCTCACACCACATGCATCTCCACGATCTACACCCCCAGCACCTTGAAGAACTAGTCGAGGATAGCGGTATAGATACCCATCTTGCAAGTTTAAATTTTACTTCACTCCAAGACAGCGACGCATATGGTTATCTGCTGATTTCATCACAAGTACCCCGTACAAATACAGGAATGGTGAGAAATAGCTGGTTACAACGCTATTCCCACACTACATCAGGTGGTTGGTGGTGTTCTGGACTCGATCCGCAAAATCATTGGCAGGCAATGGAATGGGGTTGTTTTAAACCGAACCTACCTCGACTCAATCAAAAAGGTAAATCGATTAAGTACGAACATCCTCCAGGTACGGCAACGCGGATATTTTGTTTGCGTGTGACGTTGCAAGTATGGCAAAAAGTTGCCCAACGTTATAATTTGAGCATTCCAGAATCAAATACTTCTCAGAATAAAACGAAAGATAATGACATTGACTTAAACGAAGAAAGTTTAGGTTTTTGGCAATGGGTAATGGAAAATAATATCCCGGTAATTATTTGTGAGGGAGTTAAAAAAGCTGCCGCATTACTGTCACTAGGATATGTTGCGATCGCAATACCAGGAATTACTAGTGGATATCGGGTTACTAAAGATAAATTTGGCAAAGTTGTGAGTCGTCAACTGATTCCTGACTTAGCAGCTTTTACTATTACTAAACGTACTTTTTATATTTGCTTTGATTTTGAGACTGAACCACAAAAAATTGCTGCTGTTAACAATGCAATTTCACAATTAGGTGTACTATTCCAATCCCAAAAATGTCCCGTTCAAGTAGTTAAGTTACCAGGGGGAGAAAAGGGAGTTGATGAATTTATTGTGAATCAGGGGATGATTGGGTTTGAAAATATTTATAATCAAAGTTCAGATTTAGAGATTTACCTTGCTCAAATCAAACCCCATACCCAATTAACTATACCTGTTGCACTCACAGTTAATCGTCGTTATTTAGGTGAAATAGATTTTCCCGATTCTGGATTAGTTGGAGTGAAATCAGCGAAGGGAACTGGAAAAACAACTACAATACAAAATATTGTCCAGCAAGCAAAAAGTAATCATCAACCTGTTTTACTGATTACTCATCGGATTCAACTTGGCAAATTTTTATGCGAGAAAGTTGGTATTCAATGGGGACTAAAAAATATTGAATATACGAGTAGAGAAGAAAGACAAGAAAAACCAAATATTAATATTCCTTCCCCATCTCTTGGACTTTGTGTTGATTCGATTTGGAAACTGAATCCCGAAGATTGGCATGGGGGAATAATTATCTTAGATGAAGTTGAACAATCTTTATGGCATTTACTTCACAGTACTACCTGTAAAGATAAGCGAGTCAAACTTCTTAAAAGTTTCCAGCAGCTAATTTATACAGTTCTGACAACAGGTGGTTTAATAATTGCTCAAGATGCTGATTTATCTGATACTTCGTTGGAGTATTTACAACAGCTATCGGGAATCAAAATTACTCCTTGGGTACTACTTAATCAATGGAAACCAGAAAAAGGATGGGATGTTACTTTTTACGATTCTCCCAACCCAACACCATTAATTCAACAGCTTGAATTAGATATACTTGCTGGACGTAAATGTTATGTTACTACTGATAGTAGGGCAGGACGTTACAGTTGTGAAACTATCGAACGGTATTTAAAAGAGCGTCTAGAAAAATTACATAAAATATTTCCCAAATCTTTGTTAGTCAGCAGTAGAACGACAAATACTCCTGGACATAAGGCTGTTGATTTTGTTGCAGAAATTAATCAAAAAATAATTGAATATGACGTGGTTTTTGTGACTCCTAGCTTAGGAACTGGTGTTAGTATTGATGTCCAACATTTTGACCGTGTTTATGGCATTTTTCAGGGTGTAATTCCCGACTCAGAAGCGCGACAAGCATTAGCAAGAGTGCGTGATAATGTGCCTCGTGTAGTTTGGTGTGCTAAACGCGGAATTGGTTTAATTGGTAGCGGTAGTACCAATTACAAGTTACTATCAAATTGGTATCAAGAAAATCAAAAAGAAAATCTAGCTTTATTGAGTCCATTACATAAAGTCGATGTTGATTTGCCTTTAGTTTATGACCCAATTCACCTACGAACTTGGGCTAAAGTCTCAGCAAGAGTAAATGCTTCAATTAGCATTTATCGTCAGTCAATGAAAGAAGGTTTGATGTCAGATGGTCATCAAATTTGGCTCAGAAGCAATGATGTTCAAAATAATATTATTAGAGATTTACGTCATGCTTTTTTAGCAACCGATCCTAGCGACTTGAAAACTCGTCGTCGCTTAATTTTGGAAATAGTTAAAGTCCAAAAAGACTGGATGCAAAGCAAACAAAAGGCAAAAGAAATTAGCAATAGTATCCGCAAAATAAAGAAGCAGAATCAATATGTAATGGCAAACGCTGTGGCAAATGCTAAAGATATTGATTATGTGGAATATGAATATTTATCTACAAAACATGCTCTGACTGAGAAGGAAAGACAGCAAATTAATAAATACCTTCTCTGGCAAAAATATGGTATTAAAGTAACTCCACTATTGAAGCAACAAGACGATAAAGGTTATTATTCACAACTATTAATCCACTATTACCTTACCCATGAAAGTGAATATTTTCGATGTCGGGATAAGCAAGAATTATATCAACAATTAATTTCTGGAGAAGGAAAAGTATTTTTACCTGATTTAAAAGGTTATACCCTGAAAGTTGAAGCATTACGTGCGTTAGGAATGCAGCAATTTTTGGAACCAGAACGGGAATTTGCAGAGGATGATATTGATTTAAATCGACTCAAAAATATGGCTTCGCAATGCAGTCAGCATATTAAACGAGTGTTGGGAATTAATATTATCAATGAAGTCGATCAACATTCTGGTTTAAAAATACTAAATAGATTATTAAACTTGTTGGGATTAAAATTAAAGCGAGTTAATAAGAGTTACAAAATAGACAAATTATTGCTGAATGATGGTAGAGAAAAAATTTTTAATATTTGGCATCAACGGGATAAGTTAATGTTAGAAAATGCTAAGTTAAACAATCGAAATTTAGACAATATGAACTTAGAAAATATTGAAAATGTGGATTTAGATACAAACAATTCTATAGATACTTGTACAAATAGATATAATGTATCGACACACCAGACAAATCTTCAAAAATTACCCGTTCCCATTCAAGTTATACAGACTGTTCCGTTTTAACTTAATAATCTTAATAGTCTAAAAATAATAGTCTGAAAAATCCAGTGTAGACAAAATACATCAACCCAGCACAAACACAAAATTTTTATTAAATCTTACAGAAGATTTTTGTACTCCTGTCACTTTGAAATTACCGCGCTACTATAAGTGTGAATCTCAATATTTTTAAGTTAATAAAAAAAGAATTTTTTCTCTTGAATTTTAATCTTTTTTTCTTAACACACAAGTATTGATGTGAATTTAAGCCCAAAATTCAAATTCTCAAATGCCGTGAGGTTTTCAATGAAAGTGGCAGTTTTCAGTACCAAAGTCTACGACAAAAAATTCCTGGAAATAGCAAACATAAACCAACAATATGAGTTTGCATTCTTCGATCCCCACCTAAATAAAGATACAGCAATTCTTGCCGCAGGATGTCCCGCAGTTTGTATTTTTGTCAACGATGAAGCTGACGCAACAACCCTAGAAACTCTTGCTGCAAATGGTACAAGTTTGCTTGCACTCCGATGTGCTGGATTTAACAACGTAGATTTAAAAGCTGCTGCCAAATTGTGTATCACAGTAGTTCGCGTTCCTGCATATTCACCTCAGTCAGTCGCAGAACATACGATCGCAATGATTCTTTGCCTCAACCGTAAAATTCACCGTGCTTATAACCGTGTCAGGGAAGGCAATTTTTCCCTCGATGGACTAATGGGATTTGACATGCGCGATCGCACTGTTGGTATCATCGGTACAGGGAAAATTGGGGTAATCGTCAGCCAAATACTCAAAGGATTTGGTTGTAAACTGCTTGCTTACGACGTATACCGCAATCCCGAAGTCGAAGCATTGGGAGCAAAATATGTCGAGCTTCCAGAACTTTTTGCCAATTCCGACATTATCTCATTGCATTGTCCCCTCATGCCGGAAACCCATCATCTCATCAACAGTGATGCGATCGCACAAATGAAACCTGGTGTGATGTTAATTAACACCAGTAGAGGTGCTTTAATTAATGCTAAAGCTGTAACTAGAGGTTTAAAATCAGGTAAAATTGGTTGGCTAGGTTTGGATGTATACGAAAAAGAATCTGACCTGTTCTTTGAAGATTTGTCGGGAACCATCATCCAAGACGACGTTTTCCTCCGTCTAACAACCTTTCATAATGTTCTGATTACTGGACATCAGGCATTTTTCACTGAAGATGCTGTGAGTAATATTGCGGAGACTACTCTTACTAATATTACTGAAGTTTTGCAGGGGGTTTCCTGCGTTAATGAGGTTAAAGCTGAACCGAAAACTTTATCTCAGACAAGTACAATATCATCTCCGGTAGCATAACCAGAATAAAAGAACCCCACCCTAACCCTCCCCTTGCTTTACGCGCTACTCTACGAGAAGGCGTACCACTCCGTGGAAGCAAGCTACGCGCAG
>NZ_NTFS01000458.1 GCF_002289455.1 Brunnivagina elsteri CCALA 953 | reverse complement strand
GGCTACCTTTGGAAGTCACTCCGTGCCTACCCGCAGGGTACGCAGATGGGAGTGTACCTCACCCAAATGAAATGTGCATTATATATTTTATTGAATTAATCCACTATGTAATCACAGTGGGTTTATCCATTCCGGTATTTTCGCGAATTTGGGCAATTTCCTCAGCAATGCGAACCAAATCCCCTAAAGCTTCCTGTGTTTCCACATTTTGCTTCGCAACATCACCAGTAAAACTTTCTAAATAAAGTCGTAAAGTTGCACCTTGCGTACCCGTACCCGAAAGACGAAAAACGATACGTGAACCATCAGTAAAACCAATACGGATACCTTGATTTGTACTAACGCTACCATCCACAGGGTCAGTGTAACTAAAGTTGTCGCTGTACTCAACTTCGTAACTACCAAATTTCTTCCCCTTGAGATTGGGCATTGCTGCTTGGACATTATTCACAAGTGTATTTGCCCGTTGGGAATCCACCTCTTCATAGTCGTGACGTGAGTAATAATTACGACCATAAATCTGCCAATGCTCCTTGACAATTTCCTCAACAGATTGCTGACGAGATGCCAAAATATTTAACCAAAATAATACAGCCCAAAGTCCATCTTTCTCGCGGATATGATTGGAACCAGTACCAAAACTTTCTTCCCCGCAGAGAGTGACTTTATCTGCATCCATCAAATTGCCGAAAAATTTCCACCCTGTTGGTGTTTCATAGCAATCAATCCCTAATTTTGCCGCAACCCTGTCTGCTGCTTGGCTAGTAGGCATCGATCGCGCAATTCCACTCAACCCTTGAGCATAACCGGGAACCAGCCTAGCATTCGCAGCCAGTATAGCTAAACTATCGCTAGGAGTAACAAAGAACTTATTACCTAAAATCATATTGCGATCGCCATCTCCATCGGAAGCAGCACCGAAATCTGGTGCATATTCCCCAAACATAATTTCTACTAAGTCATGGGCATATACCAAATTTGGATCGGGATGTCCTCCACCAAAATCTTCCAGAGGTACACCATTTTGGACACAGCCAACACCACCACCAAGACGCTGCTCAAAAATCCCTTTAGCATAGGGTCCAGTGACAGCGTGCATGGAATCAATACACATCTTAAACTTACCACCAGTTAGCAGTTGTTGAATGCGATCGAAGTCAAACAGCGATTCCATCAAGTCTTGATAATCCTGTACCGAGTCGATTACCTCAACCACCATATTGTCAATTTTTGTCTCCCCCAATTTATCCAGGTTGACATCATTTGCCTCGATAATTTTGTAGCTATCAATTACCTTACTCCGAGCATAGATAGCTTCCGTGACCTTTTCCGGTGCAGGTCCACCATTGCTAATATTATACTTAATCCCAAAATCTCCATTTGGACCACCGGGGTTATGGCTGGCAGAAAGAATAATTCCCCCCAATGTCTTATATTTACGAATCACACAGGAAGCTGCGGGGGTGGACAAAATACCGCGATGTCCGACTTTAACCCGGACAAATCCATTAGCAGCAGCCATTTTCAGGATAATTTGGGTTGCCTGACGGTTATAGTATCTGCCATCACCACCAACAACTAAGGTTTCTCCCTGACAATTTTCCAGGGAATCAAAAATTGATTGGACAAAATTCTCTAAATAATGGGGTTTCTGAAATGCTGTGACTGATTTGCGTAAACCGGAAGTACCAGGTTTTTGGTCGCTAAAAGGGACAGTGGTAATGGTACGGATGTTCATAAGGTCATCAAAAAAAGATTGTGTTTTCTTGTTAGTTTTAGTCGATTCAAAAGGGAGCATACCAAATAAAAGAACCCCACCCTAACCCTCCCCTTGGAAAAGGGGAGGGGACTGGATTTCTAGTTTCCCCCCTTTGCAAGGGGGGATTAAGGGGGGTAATTTCGGGATAATTTAAGGTGAAACTAAGAACTGAGTAGGATTCAGCGAAAAAAGCATATTTAGAATGCTCCCCTTTCCCATGAAATAAATGTCCCACAAATTGCTATGCTAAAAACCGATAGGATAAATAGTTAATAATCATGCCTGCATCCACTACTCAAAATATTACAGCTTTTCCCTTGGCTGCCGTAGTCGGTCAGGAAGCGATTAAAATGGCATTATTACTTGCAGCAATCGATCCTGGTTTAGGAGGAGTTGCGATCGCAGGTCGTCGAGGTACGGCAAAATCTGTAATGGCTCGTGCTATCCACGCTTTACTGCCACCGATCGAAGTTGTCAAAGGTGGTGTTAGTAATTGTGACCCCAACCATCCCGAAGATTGGGATGATATTCTACTTGATGACCCCTCCCTAACCCTAGAATTGGAGGGAAAGACTGAAGTTATTCCCGCACCTTTTATTCAAATTCCCCTGGGAGTCACCGAAGATCGACTTTTAGGTTCAGTCGATGTCGAACAATCGGTAAAACAAGGTGATACAGTCTTCCAACCTGGGTTACTTGCGGCTGCAAACCGAGGTGTACTGTATGTTGATGAAATTAACCTCCTCGATGACCAAATTAGTAACCAATTATTAAGCGTACTCTCAGAAGGACGCAATCAAATCGAACGGGAAGGAATCAGCTTCCAACATCCCTGCAAAGCCTTATTTATCGCCACATACAACCCCGAAGAAGGGGCACTCCGGGAACATTTGTTAGATCGAATTGCGATCGCACTTTCCGCAGATGCCATACTCGAATTAGACCAACGCGTTGAAGCCGTCGAACAAGTAATATCATATTCGCGATCGCCCCAAGAATTTCTCCAACAATACGACGAGAATATCGATGGACTCAAAACCCAAATTATCCTGGCACGGGAATGGCTCAAGGAAGTAATTATTACCCGCGAACAAATCGAGTACTTAGTCAACGAAGCCATCCGGGGACAGGTTCAAGGACAACGCGCCGAATTATTTGCTGTACGGGTAGCAAAAGCAGCCGCAGCATTGGAAGGACGTAGTAAAGTTAATCCCGAAGACTTGAAACGAGCGGTGGAATTAGTAATTGTACCGAGAGCAACAGTAATTCAAACACCACCAGAAGAAGCACCACCACCACCTCCACAAAACCAAGAAGAGTCGGAAAACGAAAATCAACAGGAACAAGGAGAAGACGGAGAAGAGGGAGAAGACGGAGAGGAGGAACAAGAACAGGAAGGGCAAGAAAACGAAGAGTCAGAACAGGAAGCACCAGGGATTCCCGAAGAATTTATTTTCGACCCCGAAGGTGTAATTCTTGACCCCAGCGTCTTGCTTTTTTCCCAAATGGCGCAGCGTCGAGGCAAGTCTGGAAGTCGTACCTCCATCTATTCCGACGACAGAGGACGCTACGTCAAGCCAATGCTGCCCAAAGGCAAGGTAAAACGCATTGCCGTGGATGCCACATTACGAGCCGCAGCCCCGTATCAAAAATCACGTCGGGCAAAACGACCAAATAAAAAGGTGATTGTCGAGCAAATTGATATTCGTTCTAAGCGGTTGGTTCGGAAAGCAGGTGCATTAGTAATTTTCGTCGTTGATGCTTCCGGCTCAATGGCGCTCAACCGGATGCAATCGGCAAAAGGTGCGGTGATGCAATTACTGACAGAAGCGTATCAAAGTCGCGACCAAGTGGCATTGATTCCTTTCCGTGGTGAACAGGCAGAGGTTTTGTTACCCCCAACACGTTCCATTGCCTTAGCAAAAAATCGCTTGGAAAGACTACCTTGTGGTGGTGGTTCTCCCCTAGCACATGGTTTAACCCAAGCGGTGCGAGTTGGTGTTAATGCCCAAATGAGCGGCGATGTGGGACAAGTTGTGATTGTGGCAATTACTGACGGACGGGGTAATGTTTCGCTCTCACGTTCCTTAGGTGAACCCCAAGACCCAGAGCAAAAACCGGATATCAAAGCCGAGTTATTAGAGATTGCGGGGAGAATTAGGGCAATGGGAATCCAGCTTTTGGTGATTGACACCGAAAGTAAATTTGTCTCCACAGGTTTTGCGAAAGAATTGGCAAAAACATCAGGAGGTAAATATTATCACCTACCCAAAGCCACCGAACAAGCGATCGCAGCCATGACAAGAGGTGCGATCGCGGATATGAAAGCAAAGTAATGGTTAATGGTTAATTAGTGGAAACCCGGTTTCTCTCCAACGACAAAATCCCAAAGAAACCGGGTTTCTCCCCAACGATAAAATTGTGAATAGATGATGACAAAATTATGACTGTTGCCAAATCATCATTAGCATTAGAAAACTTTTTGAAACTCCCCGAAACAGAACCAGCAAGTGAATATATTGATGGTAAAATTGTCCAAAAACCAATGCCGAAAACCCGACATTCTCGACTTCAGGGAAAGTTAGTTACAAACATCAATCAAGTCACTGAAGATAAAGAAATTGCTTATGCTTTTCCTGAACTTCGTTGCACTTTTCAAGGTCGTTCTATTGTTACTGATGTAGTTGTTTTGCGTTGGGAAAATATTTGCTTTGAGGACAATGGAGAACCTATAGATGATGTTTTAATCCCTCCAGATTGGACAATAGAAATTCTTTCACCAGAGCAAAGTTCTAACAAAGTTACTGGTAACATATTGCATTGTTTAAAAAATGGTTGTTCGTTAGGATGGTTGCTAGAACCAGATGACCGTTCAATTCTAGTATTTAAACCCAATCAACAACCAGAATTTTTTCAAGAACAAAATATTTTACCTGTATTAAATGGGATTGAATTAACACTAACTGTAGAACAAGTTTTTGATTGGTTAAAGATGAAAAAATAGCTTTTTGTCAAAGGCTAAAATTATAGTTTGAAATCAAAGTAAAAAAAACAAAATTTTTTGGGATGGGCATCTTTATACCTTCCAATAAATTCTCCACAATTGTAGAGGTGGGATGAGTCC
>NZ_NTFS01000457.1 GCF_002289455.1 Brunnivagina elsteri CCALA 953 | reverse complement strand
TATTTATATTCCATTTATTTTGCCCTTATTTATTTTGCTTATTGCAATTCCCAATCTATTTTACAACGCTTCTGGTGGTGCAATGTCGGAACCAACGGAAATACCTTTACCATTAGATTGTAATCCTGGTTTGGCATTGGGTTCGTTTTCTTTAACAGTCTGATTAAAGGAAGACGAGGTTGCTTTATCAGTATCAGGAAGCAGTCGGTTTGCTTCAGTTTGTTGCGACATTAGGGACAATCCACCAACAGCACCAGCTACTAAAGCAGTGTAACCAATATATAGGTGCATCGGACGAATATCAAATGCTATACCAACAGAACTTTTCTCCTCTTTACACCATACTGGGGGAATTATTTTGACTGGTGCTGGTGCGGGTAAAGCAGCTACAATATTTGTACCGTTGAGTCCTAATGCATTACCAATGACACGCATAAACCCACGTACGTATACTTCCTCTGGTAACACATCCCAATTACCATTTTCAATTGCTTCTATCTGATGAGGTGGTACGTGGGTATAGATATTTAATTGACTCAGTGATAATCCTTTTAATTCTCTTGCTTGACGCAATTGTTTACCAATTTGCCGCAGGGTTTCCACACGCTGTAGAGCTACTTGTTCAGCAAGTTCAACTTTGGAAGCTTTTTTGTTGTTCTTCAACCAAGCTAGGGGGGAAGCTGTTTTTGAGGTACTTTCTTGAGTTGATTTTGCGGTATTAGTATTTGCAGTGTCTGTAACTAATTCCAGATTAGCTACTCCAGCTTCTTCGACTTCCACTTTGGGATGAAATTTGACGCTTGTCAAGCACTCGGCTAAATTACCGGAGTTTTCTTCTGTGACGCTGATTTGATTCGTATTTGGCTCTACAGTCTCCTGCTTATTTTCAGCTTTTTGGTGCTGTTGCTGTGTAAACTTATGGAATGCTAAACCAATCGCTTCCCGTCCAATAGCTTTAATTAACTGTTTGCCTTGTTCGGATGATTCTCCAAATACTTTTTGAATTGTAGCCAAGGCACGACGATATACTTTACTGCGATGTAGTTCTGCTTCAATGTCCCCTAAAATTGCTCGCAGTTCGTCTTGGCTAATTTCAATACTTGGATTTCCAGGGGTACTTAATGAGTATATGGCTGTCATAGTCTTTATTGTAAATAGATATTATTTATTTAATGCGGAAAGCCCTTCCTGTGTAAATTCTTCTATTGATTACGAAGCTTTCCGGATTATATAAGTATCATTTTTCAAATATTTCTAGATGTTGAAAATATTTTTTCAAATAGAAATTTAAGAGCCATTAATGCCTATGGCGCTTTTAAGTTAAATCAGTAAATTCCCAAACTTACGGCAGTGCCGTAAATCCACTTAAAACTAAAGTTTAGATAGATAAAAGTAACTGCAATTTAATTACAGTTTAAATGTAGTCATAACACCTTTAAAAGTAAGGCAAAAACCTATATTTTTAGATTAAGTATTTTTACGATTTTAATTTAAACCACAATAATACTTAGCTCTAACCCAATTTCGTTGTAGGGTGGGTTAGAACTTCTCGTAACCCACCATTGTTAGATTGATGTTGCGTTACGGACTATCGTCATAACCTACAATGAAATTGGAGTTTTTTTAGTTGGAAGTCCTTAATACAGCAGATTGCAATTACATCTCTGTACTGTCGATCGGTTAAAAAGCCATATATAGAGAGAGCTTTTTTATTTCTGACTTCTGGATGCTGGATTTTGCTGTATCTAACTTCCAAAACCTGAAAACAGAAATTCAGTACCTAAACATGTACATAAACATGAGGTATAAGAATTCAAGAGATAATTATTTGACGACTAAATTGATTAACAAAATATTCGCAAATCAATAAGTAGGATTTTTGGAATTTTCACTCTTACTAAGTACACAATTAAGTGTAATTAATACGTAGGTGCTTGAATTTTCTTCCGTACAACTTGCAAAAAAGACTGAACAGCTTTAGCATATTGCGACGGAGCAATTTCTCCCACATTATTATGATTTGCACCTGAAACTAAAATTATTTCTTTTGGTTGAGGTGCATCTGCATAGAGTTTTTTACCCATAAACACTGGGATTGTATTATCCTCAGTACCATGAATTATCAAAATTGGTATTTTGAGCTTTGGAACCTTTTGGATCGAGTCAAATCGCTGTGTTAGAAGTAAATCGACGGGGAAGAGAGGAAAAAGTTTCCGTGCTGTGATAACTTCGCTAACCGAAGTAAAAGTACTTTCCACAATTAATCCAGCCGCTTCCGGACATTTTACTGCCAAATCAATTGCGATCGCGCCTCCTAGTGAATGTCCATAGATATATATTTGACTAGAAGGGATTTTTCGCTTTTCAACTAAGTAGTTCCATGCAGTTTCGGCATCTTCATATACTCGTGCTTCATTGGGAAAGGAACCTTGACTTTTACCAAAACCGCGATAGTCAATCAACAATACCGAAAACCCGGCTTTGTAGTATCCAGTAGCAGCATAAAGATTAGCAGCAATATTCAGTGTATTTCCATGCAGATAAAGTAAAACCTTACCATTCGCGTTGGGATTATCCATCCACCAACCATGAATTTGCTCAATCTTTTGCTCAATTTTCTTTCCAGCAACTTTAATTGGCAGCCAAACATCCTCAAACGGTACATCATACATTAATGGTGTTTTTTCAATTACAGGAGAAGGAAAGAAAATAGACTTATGTTGTTGGCAGTACAATAAAAAACAACCAATAGCGTAAGCAATTACAACCAGAAACGCGACTCCGAAAAGAAACTGAGGGAGGAAGTGTATTAAATTTTCGCTTATTCTTTCCATTCTTCTAAGTAGTTATATATACAATCAAAAGAACAATTATTAATTTTTGAACCAAATATTTGGTACTCTAAAGTGATGAATGTACAATCAAATGTTTATTTTTCATAAATTTGATTAATCAGTTTAATTATATACACAAAAAACCGCGATTTCTCTATTGAATAGTAGGTATAAGTGGAGAATAGGAGAAAAATGTGAAGCTGTCAAATGAGGCTCAAGAGGAGCAATTTAGAGAAATAGGAGTTTACTTACGACAAGCAAGGGAGGAAAAAGCTATTTCGATAGAAGAGGTAGCAACACATACACGCATTCGCGCGGCATTTATAGAAGCGATCGAGCAAGGAAGAGCAGAAGACTTACCTGAAGCCGTTTTTGTTCAAGGATTTATGCGTCGCTACTGCGATGCTATTGGTATAGATGGAACTATACTAACAGCAAATTTTGGTGATTTATTCTTACCAATGGCATATGGGAGCGAAAATAAAAGTATAGAAAAGAAATCAAGTTTATATATACCACTAGCAGTTCCGTATGTTTTACTACTAATAGGTGCTTCGCTAGGATTATTTTATATCCTCAGTCCTAAACGTAATGGTGAATCGATCGTCCAAAATAACAAATTAACAGCTACGAGTACCCCAAGTCCAACTAATACTCAGAACAGTATACCAGTAGTGGTTTCGGAAACATCAACTCCTAAAGCTTCACCGACACAATCTCCAACAACTACATCGACTCCAGAAGCGTCACCAACCCTATCTCCAACAGCAAATCCAACTCCGACTCCAATTTCTACCCCAAGCGTGACTCCGACTCCTTCTATATCCCCCACAATTAAATCTGGTTCGGGTGTTGAAGTTGAAATTGAACTACAAGGTGAATCCTGGTTGCGTGTTAAAGTCGATGGTAAAACCGCGTTTGAGGGTACTTTGAAGAAGGGAGATAAGCAAGCTTGGACAGGTGCAAAGGAAGTCAGTGTATATTCGGGTAATGCTGGTGCGGTTTTAGTTTCCGCAAATAAAAAAACTGCGACTGTTATGGGTGGTGAAGGTAGTTTAAAGTTTATTAAATATGCTCCTGAACCTGAAGTTTCTGCAACAGCAATTCCTTCTCCTCAATAGTTAATAGTTAGGAATTGGGGATTGGTAATTGGTAATTGGTAATTGGTAATTGGTAATTGGTAATTGGTAATTGGTAATTGGGGATTGGGGATTGGGGATTGGGAATTGGTAATTGGGAATTGGGAATTGGGAATTGGGGATTGGGGATTGGGAATTGGTAATTGGGAATTGGTAATTGGTAATGTAGAGACGCGATATATCGCGTCTCTCTACGTTAATTAAGAGTTGGGAGGTTAATATACAACAATACAACAAAATAAAATAGGGCAAACAACCGTTTGCCCCTACAGTATTTTCGTGGGTAATGGGTAATTGATTTGTGCTTCAGACATTCCCAATTACCAGTAATTAATCAATTTTGGGTTCCTGCAAATGCCAATTAGTTGATTGTTCGTATGCATATGCGACTTGAAATAACTTTTCCTCCTGCAAGACATTACCAATCAACTGCAATCCAATTGGCATTCCGGCATCATCAAAACCGCAAGGTACACTGATACCTGGTAAACCAGCCAAATTCACAGGAATTGTCATCAAATCGATTAAATACATACTCAAAGGATCGGTTGTTTTTGCCCCCGATTTAAATGCAGTTGTCGGGGCAACGGGAGAAACCAAAACATCAACTTCTGCAAATGCTTTCTCAAAATCTTGTTTAATCAAAGTGCGAACTTTTTGTGCTTTCAAATAATAAGCATCATAGTAACCCGCAGACAATGCATAAGTACCAATCATAATTCGGCGTTTCACTTCAGCACCGAAACCACTTGCGCGGGTACGATTGTACATTGATAGTAAATTATCCGCATCTTCAGCCCGCAAACCATATTTTACACCATCGTACCGCGCCAAATTTGCCGAAGCTTCGGAAGGAGCAATAATGTAATAACTGGGTAAACCATAGCGGAAACGGGGACAGGAAATTTCGACAAC
>NZ_NTFS01000456.1 GCF_002289455.1 Brunnivagina elsteri CCALA 953 | reverse complement strand
TAATTATAGAAAATAAGGAATCTAACTATATTCCAATGCGGGATAACCCGATAGTTCAATCTATTGGGAACTCAGGATGGCAAATCTCTGATATTTGGAGGGATATTCGAGTCGATAATTTTTCTGATTGAGAAAAATAAATGCCCCTATAGATTTATTAGTTTAAATATTGCTGCAATGTAAATACGGTTAGGAAAGCATCGCAGCAAAATTTCCACAGAATAATGGTAGGGTTTCCCATAGAACCACCCCTCCACAGTTCGTTCGTGATACCCAGTTAATGTCGATAAAGTAGTGAGACAAGCTTTCATATATCCTGTATGATTTCGTTCTCCATCGCACGGCAATTCGATTCCAGGATGGATGATTGGTATCCAAATTAAACACCATTCTTGTGGTGTCATGGGTTCGAGCATTGTGAAAAATATCTGTTGAATATTTTGTTTTTTTTGTGTTTGTCGCAATATAAACTTTGCGAACCACCGAGGAATTTTCTTGGTGTTAGTTTGTTGTTCAAGATGAAACTGCATTTCAATTTTTTTGTTTAACTGAATTTCCCCCATGTCAAATCCATCGCAATACTGCTCGGTTAAGCCTTTTTTGGGCATTAGAAACAACGAAATTTCAAGGATTACAGCCTACTTTATTTCCTTAACCGAGCAGTATTGAAATCCATCGCCATTTTTAATCAACGGCAAAATTCGACACAAATCTAATTTGATGTAAATCTAAAATGCGATTTCTTGCTGTTGATAGCTAGGAGAAGACGCTTTTAGATCGGAAATAAATTGAGCGATAAGCGAAGCTTAACGCCAAGGGCGTATCGCACTAATCCCCGTACACAACATCCCACTGGCAGCGCGATACCCTCGACGACTCCAACCGCTCCAACCAAATTTTTCCCCAATCTCGCCAAATTCAGCTAAAACTGCATCTGGTAATGAGCGAGCGCTCGTTTGAATTTGAGCCAGTTCTTCTTCGCGCGATCGCACCAAGTTTTGTAATCGTTCGACTTCGGACATCAACGGTTCGATAGTTTTCTCCAACTCCGAGTTAACCACCTTTGCCGCTTGATTGTTAAAGGTATTGCTCCAATTGTTCGCACTGGAGTTTTCGAGAGCTTTTTCTAACTCTGCCACTCGCTGCTCTAATTGTTGGTTTTTGGTTTGCAATGCTTGGAGCGATCGCATCTCCTCATCCTTCGCTGCAAGTTGTGCGAGTAAATCTTGGTTTTTCTGTGCAAGTGCGATCGCATGTTCTTGAGCAGCTTGAATTTCTCGTTTTGCTGCTTGCAGCGCTGCGTCTCGAATTTCTACAAAGCGTCCCTGTTCTAACTCAGCTTTTTCGCGATTATACTGGGCAATCGCATCTGTAACTTTTTGTTCGACTTGGACAGTAGTAAACAATTCTTGGGAAGTTGACTTTGCGATTGGTTGTTGAGTTTCTAGTTCGATTTGGTGTGGTTTGAGCAGGTGTTTGACTTCCATCCCCTGAGCGATCGTATGGTCAAGCAATACCCAGAAGTCATCTTGTCGCTTGGACATAATAATGCCACTGTAACCATTCCAACCCGTATTCTCTTCCTTAACGACAATTCGCATTCCAGGGACTAATTCAGCTGCGGGCACTGAAAGAAGTGGGGGAATATTGTTCTCTTTCCCTTCCTCTACCATTCTCTCACTCACCCCCTGCTGTTCGCATGGGTCAGAAATGGGAGTTTGGGAGCGAGATAGCGGGAGGGGATAGCAGTTCGCAATTCGTAATTCGCTGTTCGCAGTTAATTGCGAATTACGAATTGCGACTTGCGAATTGTTTTCGCTCCCAAACTCTTTCTTCACTTGTGCAGCAGTCTTTTTGCCAGATCGCACTAATTCTTTAACTAAATCATGGCTGACTTTGGTTAATTGTCGCAGTGCAGAAACACTCTACTGCTGGACGTTTTGGCGAACTAGACGTTGTACTTTTGCTGGGAGTTTGTCGAACCAAGCGCTGATTTCCATCGCGCTTTGTGCAATATAGCGAGATGCACCAAAATCAGGAGAAGCAAGCCATTCGGAAAATACTTTTTTCCCATTCGGGCACTCTTGCAGGCAGTCAAAGTAAAAATCCTGGAGCGATATCTGCGATGAGCTTCGCTAACGCCCTATTTCTATCAATCCATCAAAAGTTTGACGAACGAAGCCAAAGAAGTTGCCGAGAGTGGATTTTGCCTTTGCCTGTAAATCGGGTTTGGTAAAGCGATCGTAATCGAAGTTATACGCTATTGCAAAAGGCGCAGTTGTATTCATAATTAAAGATGTCCCGTTAAATATTGGGCAACCAAACCCTCCGAGCTAGATTGCGAGTCAGAGCGGGGGGTTTTGGCTATTAATTTGAAAATGCAGGGAAAGCAACACCATCTAAGTTTTCATTCCCCGCAGAAGCAATAATTACTTGCTGTTGTGTCATCATAGTCTTGACCTGAATATTGGGTCTACATTGAAGGCGATCGCCCGTTCTGCCAAGATAAAGATGCGATCGCTTTCTATTTATATTTTATTTTACTACAAGTTAGATTTTTAGATATACATCAAATATAAAAGTATTTAAATAATTTAAAATTAGCTATATGCAATTTAGATTTGGCTTTATGGAATAAGCAGATGCCAGTACATTAGAGGTGTTGAATTTATGTGCCTTAAACTTTGATTAGGTGGAGACTTAAAGAAATAATGGCTAGGTATAGCATCAAAGGTGTAGACCTAGCTCTTCGGCTGGACATTAGCACAAATGCAATGTCTAATTTGAGGAATTCTAAAACGATGCCACGGTTGGATGGGGTGGCATTAGATTTGTTATGCAATGCTTTAAATGATTTAGCACAAGATTTAGATAAAGCAATCGCACCAGCAGATTTACTTGATTACTCGCCAAGTCCGGTTAACCCAACAGATGCAGTCACTGTGTTTAGTTTAATTAAGCGTCGTCGCAAAAAAAGAGAACAGGATATTGGTAAAGGGCAAACTGGGGATAAAGATATTGCCAATGCTTCGTAAATATCCGGGCTGCTTTTGAGGGATGAGAAGTGCGATACGCTTTTACTGTTAAGCTACACTGCGGGTAGACACGGAGTGGCTTCTGTAGGTACGGTTTCGCCGTAGTTTGCTTCTCCGGAGGAGTACGCTAACCCTGTGTTTATCCCTCATAATTTTTCTATTGCTGCGATCGCAAATTCTCCACAAAAGTATTGCTTTAGGAAAATTTTCAGTAAGAGCATCCTCAAAATTGCTACAAGCATAATCAATTACTTAAGTGGGTATTGAAAATTAATTACACATGACGATTATGGACAGAGTGTAGTATTTGCAATGGTTTGGGATTTTCAAAATGTAACATTTATTTTCAACCAGCACTTATGGCTAACGCCAACCATGTGGGTGAAGTCAATGGAATAAGCCTGTGACCACCATAAACATCACATTCACTCACCCATTTGCCAAAGCTCCCAAATATACTTTTGGTGAACAAGTCGCAATTCAAAGTAACTGCAATCCCAAAGAATGGGCAACAGGAAAAGTTACAGGATTGCGATTAGATTAAGTAGTCGGACACAATTAATTACACAAAACTTGGGCTGAAATTATTACCTATCAAAGATATCCAAAAATCAGTATTGTAATTAATTCTGTCTGGTTACTTATGACTACACAAATAACTGGAACTACATAGTAGTTTTTGATTATCCACAAGGATTTTGTGAAGAATTTATCGAAGAAGATTTAGCAGCAGTTGACGAATTGGTTTGCTCAAAACTTTAGTCAAAATCAATAAATAACAACTGTCAATTACTAATCAATCAAAATTCTTTAACTGCTGGTATTTATTATCAGCAGTTTTTTTTACGGCTCACGCCTTTAGGGTTGTGAAGCCTGTAAAATCAAGGATTTTAAAACATGAAAACACCGCAACAAATAAGCAGTGAGCTTAAGCAATTTACTGGTTCCACTACTCTCTACAAACACTGGCTCGGTTTGAAATATACAGATGGCATCAAATATTTAGCCGAAGAAACTAGCTGCTATTGGTTATTGGATGCAATATTCTCACATCAAACAAAACAATTTCTCTCCAATCCTAGCTTACGAGAATTTCAAATCTGGCAGTTACGAGTTAAGAATAATTCTGGCATTTTGATTTGCGAATGGGATACAAAGCAAGAAGTATTACGCCAAGAAATTGAATATACGGATTTTCCACTAAGTCACATCAAGCTCTATTTGGTAGAAAGAATTCTCATGCTTACCAGTGAATATTAAGCTGCATCAAATCTGTAAATATTGTGAGAAAAATTATGGTATAAGCAATTAGCACTGAGCAAGCGTTTATCACAAATCTCGAACAATTTATGACCAAAGCTGACAAATTTATCAAAACATACTACTCAGGTATCAGCGAGGAAAGTCACGTTCGAGAAATCGTCCATGAGCTACAAAATTTGGTATCGGATACGGACTTACAGCAGTTGGAAATAGATTACGAATATCATTGTAAGATTAAAGATTTAATGGCTGACTGTGACGATTCTGCATGGTTTTAACTCACTTCGTTCGTAAGGAAGAAGGAAGGAGTTAGAGGGAAGAAGGGAAATCACTTTGTATCTTCTACTAAATGTGGAGAAATCCCAATTCCAGACTTCTTTCTTCTTACTTCTTCCGTCTTCCTTTGTTTTAAGAAGGCTAACGCCAATAGGGACATGAATGATTTAAGAGGTATTTGAATTATGGCTGCACGTAAACAATCAACAACTAATTTCCAAGCAATAGATAACTCAATTTTAGGCGAATATTCTGTTAGCGATTATTCAGAGCGAGTCTATACCAAAGTATACTATTCCATACGTTCTCTGTGT
>NZ_NTFS01000455.1 GCF_002289455.1 Brunnivagina elsteri CCALA 953 | reverse complement strand
ACAGAAGCCGCTTGCGCGTCTACCCGCAGGGTGGAACGTACGCGCTACTCTACGAGAAGGCGTACCACTCCGTGGAAGCAAGCTACGCGCAGCGTGTCGCTTTGCGACTCAGTGCCTACGCGTTGCCGCAGGCTAGAATCTCGCGTAGATGCTACCCTACCTAGCCCTAAGAGGGCGGCTACGCCAACGGAACGCGAAACGCGAACGGGAAGTCTTTCGCCTACGTTCCTCAGCATGACAACACAGGATCATTCATTTTGTGGCTTACTCTAAGCATCAAACTCTTTGCTGTGGTGCATTAAGAAGTCAGGATTTGGGAATATTCGGTATTGACTTTTTTAAGTACTTGTAGTCAGGTTTTTGATTTTCGCTGTAGCTTAAATTACTATTAAATATATGGCTCTTCCGTAGGTGTTATGCTGAATTTTAAGCTAAAATTATGGATTTGCCTTTAAAATCAAGGCTTTCAGGCAGTTATAACCTTGATTTTATCCCAAAGGCTCAAAAGTCAAGATTAAAAGCTATCTTTCTTGTACAGCAAGGACTATGAGCTATTTTATAGGTGTTTTTAGCATAACAAGTAATGAAGAACCAAATAATTTACAAATTTAAAATCATCAGGATGTAAAAATTATACTTTTAAAATATGGAGTTATATCGATAAGCTGATAATGGTTATCAGTAAGATGTTAACGTCATTGTTTATTTCTAGTCCAACATGATTTGTCACCTTTAGCACCCAATTTCAATTACTTTACCTTAAGTGCTGTACTTTTCCCTAAATCCTTGGTGAGTAAGCCTTTTAAGACTTTTTAACTTTGTATAAAAATCATCATCATATTCCGCATCTTGCCAATTCCGTGCGACTTCAACTTGCTGCACAAATAAATCTTTCACACCGCAAAAATTAGCACCAGCTAAATTAGCCCCCATCAGCTTTGCACCAGATAATCTCCCATTACTAAAATCAGCCCCAACTAAATTTGCACCCACCAAATTTGTCCATCTCAAATCAGCTTTATTTAAATTAGCTTCACTGAGATTTGCCCGTAATAAATAACCATGAGCAAGATGAACTTGAGTTAAATTAGCTTTAGATAAATTAGCTTGATAAAGATAAGCTGCGATTAATTCCGCTTCATACAAATTCGCACCGCTCAAATCAGCCGCAATCAAATTAGCTGATACTAAATTAGCAAAACCAAGATTAGCCCTGTGAAGTTTTGCTCCCCCAAAATCAGCTTTTCTCAGATTACTCCCACTTAGATTACTTCCAATCAGATTTGCCCCATTCATTAAAGCATCTTCAAGATTAGCACCACTCAAATCGCAACCAATCAAATTCGCACCACTCAAATCGACTTGCGTCAGTTTTGCAGCCACCAAATTAGCCAGACTAAAATCTGGTTCAATCAGAGGGTTTTTTTGCCTCCACCCAACCCATGCGATCGCACCTGCTTGTAAAATAGCTAAATGCTCGTAATTAGCCATTATTTCCCCTTTACTCCTTACGACCACCTAAAGGATTTACCCTACCAGCAACATTTTCAATAGCAGCTTTTGCCCCAGCAGCACCAGCAAGAATATCCTGTTCTTGTCCCCCTAAATACAACCTGCCAAAACTACCTACAGCTTGCACTTCCAAAATATTAATGGCAGCAGCTTTTTCAGCCTCATTCGCAGCTAATGCAGCATAAGCAGCAGGTTCAACTTCCAATACATACAACGTTTCCCCAGCCAATAGCAATTGCCCCCGACGGGTACGATTGATTAATTGTGTTTGGTAAGCATCAATATTACGGATAATTTGACTGGAAAGTATACGCGGTTTCAGACATTCCTCTCTTTTAACCCCCAAAAACGCCAAAATTGCCGCTCCTGCCGCTCGTGTCTCCCCTTGAGAAGCAGAATGTACTTCCAGTAAACCATACAAACGTTCAACAACCTGCACCCCAGGACGTACAGAAGCAGATTTGAGCGCCACATCAGTAATACGATTAATTTCAATCCCCGGAGAAACCTCAATCCACAATGATGTATCCCCTGGCAATGGCAAAAAACCTTGGGCAACTGTTCCGATATAAGCCGCATGTTGAGGCTGTAAATTGTCAAGAAATACGAAACTGCGTAATTCAACTCCCAAGACTTTATTCTCCGGTCAGTAAAGTAATAATTATTAATGAAGAAATATGTATTAAACCTAACCTACCATGAGAGGGGAAGAGTCTTTTAGATATTTCCCATATTTTCCATATTTCCCTTTCCGAAAAATATCCCTTTCCCAGTGTAGTCATTAGTATATTTATAATTCGCAGATACTCCCCAGATATCGCGATGCGATAAACGGAGATAAAAGCCAAGTGCGATCGCAGTGTAGGAAACCGCAATGCTAATATTTGAGGAATACTTTCAGGAAAATTGCCGAAAATGGGTAACGCGGGATGATGCTGATTGCAGCCTTACTCTTAGTGACAATCATTATCTTTTTGACCACAAACGTGCTGGAGATACCTATTGGTTAACTTGGAATTCGGCAGATTTTTTCTACGATCGCCAGGAATTTCAAATCCATCTCATCTTGGAAAAGTCTGCTGGTGTAGATAGTTTTGGGTATGGTTTTGCTTGGGGATTATTGGATACAAGTAATTTTTTTGAGTTTATTATTTCTGGTAATGGATTGTATCGTATTACCCAGTATAAAGATGGAGTTTCGACGCATTTTTCAAATTGGAAAAAGTGTGAACAAATTCAAATTGGGGATAGTGTGAACCTGTTGAAAATTCGTAAGATTGGGAATTTTGTCGGCTTTTATATTAATAGCAGTTTAGTCGAAACCCTTCCATCAGAAAATGTCATGGACGTTTTAGGTAAAAGCTTTGGATTTATCATCCATGATAAAATTACAACCAAGTTTCACAGCTTAACTATTAGTACTCCAGAACCAGAAAAAACGGCAGAAGAAACAACAAAAGATGTTAAAGAATCAAAACCAGAAACTAAAGCGACTTTCATCGAACACGAACCACCAGATGATGACACCTTAGAGAAAATCACTGGGGATTTAAATGCATTAATTGGACATGAAAAAAGCAAACATCAATTATTTGCGATCGCGAATTTTCTCAAAGTACAAACTGAACGCAAGCAAAGAGGACTCAAAACAGTAGAAACATCCCTACATCTCATGCTATATGGTCCACCAGGCACTGGTAAAACAACAATTGCCAGATTACTTGGTCGTTTGTACAAACAACTAGGCTTTTTAGAACGGGGACATGTTGTGGAAACCGACCGTGCTGGCATTATAGGCGGATACATCGGTCAAACTGCATTGCGAGTAGAAAATGCCGTCCAGCAAGCATTAGGAGGTGTCCTATTCATCGATGAAGCTTACTCATTAGTTCCTGATGATACACCAAATGACTTTGGTAGAGAAGCACTCCAAGTACTACTTAAACGCATGGAAGACAAACGTCAACACATGGCTGTAGTTGTGGCTGGATATGCTGATGAGATGGAGAAATTTATCGAATCGAATCCGGGTTTAAAGTCGCGGATTAATCGTTTATTATATATTGACCATTACAAACCAGATGAATTATTGGCAATTTTCAAAAAATTCTGTATTGATAATGGATACTCAATCGATTTATCAGGTTATATAGTTCTGCAAAGAGAATTTACATTAGCTTACGAAAAACGCACTAAAAACTTTGGGAATGGTCGATTTGTTCGCACCCTATTCGAGCGTGCGATCGAACAACAAGCAAACCGAATTGTTAACGAATTACCAAAACTAGACAATTCTGAAATCTCTTTAATTACCGGAGAAGATTTATCTTTTATCTCTGTCGATTATTTTTGAATTAGGACGGGGATTAACCCCGCCTTACTCATGATATGATAGATAAATCGCTGGTTGAGATATCTTAATTTTCTACAAATCCCTCAATTAATTAATATATTCCACCACATCTTCAGTATTAAACCGCACCTTCGGTCTTTGGGCACTGTGATCTTCATCCGAACGATACCCAACAGGACACACAACAACCGCTTTATAACCTTGTGCAGGAAGTCCCAAAACCTCATCATATTTTGCAGGTACAAATCCTTCCATCGGACAAGTATCAATACCCAAAACAGCCGCAGCCGTCATAAATTGCCCCAACGCAATATAGACTTGGCGAGTAGACCATTCATTAATATCCAAAGGATAGGGAGGCTTTTCCATAAACCCCTTAACGACAGAGCCAAACTTTTGGAGATTTTCCACAGGTGTTTGCTGAACTTCTGCCATGCGATCGAGATAACGGTCAACATCAGCAGCATTCAAGTCTTTTTTAATCGCAAAAACAACCAAATGCGACGCATCAACAACTTGTGCCTGTCCCCAAGAATGTGCCAATAGCTCGCGACGAATTTCTGGATTACCGACGACAAAAAATTTCCAAGGTTGTAGTCCAAACGAAGAAGGAGCTAAAACCATACTTTGTTCCAGTGTTTTCCAGGCATCATCAGAGATTGTTTTGCTAGGGTCAAATTTCTTGGTAGCATAACGCCATTGAAGTTGTTGGAGAACGGAATCTGGTGTAGATACTGCACTGCTCATATACTATCTCTCGGTTTATTACTTCATTTTGAAGGCGCTGCCGAATCAAAGTACAATTTTATTGTAGGATCTGTGTTACAAAAATATACCTAAATTCAGCATCGTCCACAAACATTAAAGATATAACAGCGTGTCATAAAAGGCTAATTTTCGCCTCCCCCTAATTTTGCTAAGAGAACTCCACAGAAAGAAATGCCCAATGTCATTCTGAGGAACGAAGAATCTCGCGTAGATGCTTCGTTCCACCCTGCGGGAAGCAAGCTACAGCATGACAACACAGGATCGATCATTCAT
>NZ_NTFS01000454.1 GCF_002289455.1 Brunnivagina elsteri CCALA 953 | reverse complement strand
TTTACGATGACCCAGCTTAAATTATTGTACAGATAACCCAGCTTAAATTATTGTACAGACAACCCGGCTTAAATTATTGTACAGACAACCCGGCGGGTCGTCTCTTCAAACACCTAATTTTTAAATTATGACTCTCGCACAAACTCAAACCATTGCCGAAAAAGTCCGCAAAGATTTCCCAATTCTCCACCAGGAAGTTAACGGCAAACCCCTTATTTACCTCGATAGCGCTGCCACATCACAAAAGCCCTTATTTGTCCTTGATACGTGGCGTGATTATTATACCAGCTATAATTCCAACGTCCATCGCGGGGCACATACCCTCAGCGCCAAAGCAACCGATGCTTATGAAGGTGCTAGGGATAAAATCGCAGCATTTATTAATGCGAATTCGCGGAATGAAATTATTTACACTCGCAATGCTACCGAAGCAATTAATTTGGTAGCTTATAGTTGGGCAATGAATAATTTACACAAAGGTGATGAAATTATTCTTTCGGTGATGGAACACCACAGCAATTTAGTTCCCTGGCAATTTGTTGCAGCAAAAACTGGTGCAGTACTCAAACATGTGGAATTAACACCAGATGAAAGCCTTGATATGGAACAGTTTAAACAACTGATTTCCAATAAAACAAAATTAGTATCGATTGTGCATGTTTCTAACACCTTAGGTTGTATTAATCCAGTCGAAGAAATTTGCCAAATCGCCCACAAATATGGGGCAAAAGTATTAGTTGATGCTTGCCAAAGCGTACCTCATATGCCTATTGATGTTCAAGCGATCGCATGTGATTGGTTAGTGGCTTCTGGACATAAAATGTGCGCTCCTAGTGGAATTGGTTTTTTGTATGGGAAAGAAGAAATATTGAACGCAATGCCGCCATTTTTAGGTGGTGGAGAAATGATTGCCGACGTATATTTAGACCATTCTACCTATGCCGAATTACCCCATAAATTTGAAGCGGGAACCCCTGCCATTGGAGAAGCGATCGCATTAGGTGCGGCAGTGGATTATTTAAGTAAACTTGGGATGGATCAAATTCATGCTTATGAAGCGGAATTAACAGCTTATTTATTCCAAGAATTAGAATCAATTCCTGATATTAAAATATATGGTCCCAAGCCTAATGCTAACGGTTTTGGACGTGCAGCACTGGCTTCTTTTAAGACTGGTGAAATCCACCCTAATGACTTATCAGCATTATTAGACCAAGAAGGGGTTGCAATTCGTTCGGGACACCATTGTACCCAACCATTACACCGCTATTTAAACCTTCCAGGGACAGCGAGAGCAAGTTTATCTTTCTACAATACCCGTGAAGAAATTGACATTTTTATCAAAGCTTTGAAAGATACTATTGATTTCTTTACGAGTATGTTGGGTTAGGAAGATAATTAATATCTGTTATTATTTATAGAGATGTTATACGTAGCGTCTCTATAATTATTTATATGTCTACCTCCAAGCTATTTTGAGTATAGGAATTATAAATAATTTGTCTCTTCCAGCAATTTATTGCGATAATCTCCAAGGAAAGGCAATAAATTAAAAGGGTACCGATGACCTTCAAGCGATTAGTTGTAATATTATTAACGGCAATAACCATCTTACTAGCTGGTTCGTCATTAATCCGCAGTTGGCAAGAACCCCAGTTTAAAAGTCGCTTAGAACTCTATCAAACCGATATGGTGTTGCAAGCTTCTACCTGGGAACCGGAAGAGAATTATCAAACTGCACGGGATGCAATATTAGGTGCAAAACCAGCAGAAAACGCCACAAAAGAGTATGAAGAAGCGCAAAAGTCAGCAAAAGTAGCTTTAGCAAAAACTGAAAATAGCCTCAAAAAACTCCAAGAACAACCTATAACTACTCAACCACAAACAAAATTATCTCAGCCAAATCAAAAACAACTTTTATTAAAATCCCTTAAAGAACAACAAAAAAACTTAGCCGAAATCGATTTACGCTTAGGCATCTTACAAGCACAACAACAAAAAACCGACTTAGCAATCAAAGCTTGGGATGAAGTCACTCAACAAAACTTAATTAATCCCGATTTGCAGAAAACATCTCGCGTTTTAGCAGGTATTTGGGAAAATCCACCCCGCATATTGCCAGATGCACCAGAAATCGCCAAAGCGAATCTCAAGGGTTGGTATCAATATGTTACTTTATCTCAACTTTATCGACTCCAGCAACGTGATGATGCACTTACAGCACTCAAGACTTCACAGCAAAATATAGCCGAGCAAGCAGTTATCAAACTGGCAATCGTGGGGATTATACCTAATTTAACCTTATTGATTGGCTTCGGATTGCTGATTTTCCTAATAGTTCAACGCTTACTCAAAGGAAAACAATCAATAATAGCTCAAAATAGCGAACTAAAATGGTCAACACCTTGGGATGCTGAGACAACTGTACTAGTTTTTGTTGGTGGTTTCTTCTTAATGGCACAAATTGTAGTGCCATTAATAATTGGTTTGCTTCCCCTTCCCCCCGCTACTAGCAATATCCGCATTCAAGCTGGATATGTTTTACTCAGTTACGTGCTAATGGCAATTGGTGCTGTATTGGTTGTATATCTGGCAATAAAACCCTTTTTCCCCCTTCCCGAAGGCTGGTTTAACTTCCGTTTGGGTGGTAAATGGATTCTTTGGGGTTTCGGTGGTTACTGCGTCGCTCTGCCCATCGTGCTGCTGGTATCGTTAATCAATCAACAAATATGGCAAGGGCAAGGAGGAAGTAACCCCTTACTGGAACTTGCACTTGAAGGGCAAGATTCAATAACACTAGGTATCTTCTTTACGACTGCCGCGATCGCAGCTCCTTTATTCGAGGAATTCCTATTTCGCGGTTTTCTACTTCCATCCTTCACACGCTACATCCCAGTTTGGGGATCGATTCTCCTCAGCGCTCTAATTTTCGCGATCGCGCACCTCAGTTTGTCAGAAATTTTACCCCTGTTTTCTCTGGGGATTGTTCTAGGGATAGTCTACACCAGAAGCCGTAATCTCCTTGCTCCAATGCTACTTCACAGCATTTGGAATGCCAGCACTCTCCTCAGTTTATTTGTTCTTGGTAGTAGTAATAATTAGTGAGTGTACCCATGCCCTTGACAAAACTGCTAACTTTTGCATTAATATATTGCAGCCAAGGATAAATCAACAGTAAATTTATGTATGTAAAGAGGGGATAATTGTTAATTAAGTTACAAACCAATAGCTAAAGAATATGTTAAATATATAACAAAGTGCCTTGCCAAACATGATTAATTTACTGTTAGCAGGTATCTCAGGTACGAATCAGGATTATTACTTAGATTAATTTGCTTTCTATTCCGAACACATTATTTCTAAATCATCGTTAGTCATTTTTATACTGGTTATTCAGCGCGGTTAATTTAGATACGAGTTAATTTTTACGTTTTGTTTGGAACTAACTCAGCCTATAGAGCGTCTATGCTAGTATTCAGGTAATAACAACTAGAGAAAAAGTCCGGAAGTTAAGCCAATAACTTGTAGAAATTAATATGGTATAGCGGATTTGATGATATTGCTTTGAATTGTGCAAGCAGAAACATTTTTGCTCTCAATTAGGCAAAGCTGCTGTGCATTTATTTGTCTTCATTTTTACTACAGTTACATACCAAAACGGCGATAATCGTAGACTTAGTTCGACGATTTGTTCCCAATATATATGTATAGTGCTTCTTTCGTTATGGTGAAACACTATTTTGTAAGGCTATTTGTTCTGTTAAATGCTTATACTCTTATTGAGTTGGTTTGCACAAATATAGTTAATTCTAATTAGCGTGAAATGTTAGTGGATAACAGTTAATCGTTAGTTATTATTTATCAATATTTATCATTAGTGATTTGTTTATAGATAGTTTTTGATATTTACTAGAGTAATTAAGCTCTAGAAATTCATAATCACTATCTTTGACTCGTTTTCAAGGAATAAATATTGAGCATTAATTATTAGCTATTCGCTATCTTAGCTCTTGTCTATCTTTTATTAGCTACGAGCTATTAACTATTTAACTATTAACTATTAACTATAAGGCTACTCAGTAGGCTTTTGACAATTGATGAAGTGGAGCTAGTTTGTTGAACTAGTAATTACCTTCGAGATGGGTTTGCACCATGTTTACCCCAGCTTATGGAATCTGGAGCATCTGGTGTTAGGCACTGCTCATCCTACAAATACATAATTTTGTAAGCTGATGAGCTACGGAATTCAAAAATCTTCGGAGGATACTTATACAAACTATTTGCTATTAGCAATCAGTCATATATTTTTGACTATTTTGTGCTTACTCAGCATAACAGAAACAAATTTTGCTTTTCTAATGTAAATAAAAATTCCAATTTTATAGATTATTACTAAGGAGTTGTAAGTAAATGGCAAATCTAACCCCTAGTCACGCGACAAAACAAGTATTATCTGGATATTGCGGTATTATTTTTGGTGGATTTGGTGTCCATAAGTTTGTACTTGGATACTCTGCTGAAGGTTCAATTATGCTCGCGGTTTCTTTACTCGGAATTATTTTTGCCTATGGGGTTCCATTTTTAGTAATGCAACTCGTAGGTTTGATTGAAGGAATGATTTATCTGAATAAGAATCATGAGGAGTTTATTGACACATACTTTGCTCACAAGCAAGGTTGGTTCTAGAAACCAGGTAATTAGGTTCTTCGGTATGTAGCTGAAATTTTAATTAAAGTCCTTAACTTACCTCGATAATCCATCCTTGTAGGTAGTTATAGCGCAATACGGTTCAGTTAAGACTAAACTATTCAATATTTTAAACCGCCATAGACACGGAGTGACTTCCCGTAGGGTAAGCGCAGAGAACGCCTTAGACGCGGAGCGGCTACCTTTGGAAGTCACTTCGTGCCTACCCGAAGGGTAGGAAGAGAAG
>NZ_NTFS01000453.1 GCF_002289455.1 Brunnivagina elsteri CCALA 953 | reverse complement strand
CTTTAGTATATTCCCAATGCCCAATACTTCGGCAAGCTCAGTACAAGTACCCATTGCCCATTGCCCTATTTCCTTTTGATCAACCTTCGTCGCAATATATCTAACGCAGTACATGCACTCAAATGACGAATCAAACTACGTCCTCGTGCAACCCCGAATTGATGTTCAAAGCTTTCGACTTCGCCATTTGCTGCTGCTAACCCTATATAAACCAAACCAACAGGCTTTGTCTCGCTGCCTCCAGTTGGTCCAGCAACACCTGTTATACTAATTCCCCAAGTAGTTCCTAACCGAGTTTTTACACCTACTGCCATTTGTTCAGCAACTACAGCACTAACAGCACCGTATTTTTCTAAATCTTCGGGATTGACACCTAATATTCTTGCCTTAACCGAATTGTCATAAGAAATTACACCACCCCAAAAGTAATCCGAACTTCCGGAATTTTCCGTTAACATTTGCCCTAAATATCCACCCGTACAAGATTCAGCCACCGATACGGTTTCCCCAGACAAACGCAACAAGTCACCAACCACTGATGCCAGAGTGTCATTATCAGCACCATAATAATCCAAACCAGCGATATCTTTAATTTGCTGCTCAACAGGTATAATTAATTGCTCCGCAGCAGATTCAGATACAGCTTTGGCAGCAACCCGCAATTTAACTTCCCCTTTACTCGCATATGGTGCAACAGTCGGATTAGGTAAATTTAAATAGGGACTAACCCTTTCCGCTAAAGCAGATTCCCCAACACCCCAAAACTTCAACATGCGACTGTGGATAATATTTTCACCCCAACCTTGACTTTTAAGGTAAGGAACGGCTGTTTCTTGCCACATCCGATGCATTTCCGATGGAACACCAGGAAACGTGAGAATAATTAAATTTGGTTTGGGTTGCCAAATAATCCCAGGTGCAGTTCCAGAAATATTCGGTAAAATATCAGCCCCTTGGGGAATTAAAGCTTGCTTGCTGTTACTGGGTGTCATTACCCGATTGCGAACAGCGAACTTTTGAGTAATATCTTCAATAATATCAGCACGTTCGATTAGGGGAGAATTAAAATAATGTGCGATCGCTTCACAAGTCAAATCATCGGGAGTTGGTCCCAATCCACCTGTAAATATGAGTATTTGCGCCCTATAACTGGCAATTTCAATCGCTTTTTGCAATCGCTCCAAATTATCCCCCACAACCGTTTGATAATAATGGGGGATACCTAACTTTGCTAATTCTTTCGCAATATACTGCGCGTTGCCATTGAGAATATCACCCAGCAACAACTCAGTTCCGACACAAATAATTTCAGCACTCATAGAATTTAGATTTTGGGCGATTGGTAACGGGCATTGGATAATACCCAATACCTATTCCCTAATTTTCGCACGTCGCCAAACTTTCCAACTGGTGTAACTCAGCAAAGAAGTGGCTGCACAAGCGTATATTACACCGCTCGGAATTCCTGCGATCGCCATTGCCAAACTACCAACCCATAAGGTGAGGGAGTAAATAAACAAAACAGCCCAACGATGGGATAATCCCACACTCAATAAACGGTGATGTAAATGGCGTTTATCGGCTTGGAATGGGGATTTTCCCTGACGCAAACGCAGCAAAATCACGGCTGACATATCGAAAATGGGAACCGCTAAAATCACATATGGTAGTAAAACCGCCGTAAAAGCGGGAATTTTCACCAAACCCACAATACTCACAGCCGCAAGGGTGAATCCCATAAAATAGGAACCACCATCACCCATAAATATTTGTGCAGGATTGAAATTATAACGGAGGAAACCCAAAGACGCACCCGCCAAAGCTGCCGCAATTAAAGCTGCTGCTGGTTGCTTCATAAACAAAGCCACAACCAACATCACCACAGCCGCAATTCCCGACACCCCAGCAGCTAATCCATCTAACCCATCAATCCAATTAATCGCATTCACCATCCCCACCAACCAAATTACCGTGATGGGTAAACTCAACCATTCCAAATGAACAATACCCATCGTGGGAATCGTCACAAAATCTATACTTACCCCCGCTTTCCAGGCTCCTGCGGCGACAATCACTTGCATGACGAGGCGAATAAATGGAGACAGGCTTAATAAATCATCGGCTAATCCGATGAGAAAAAAGCCCGAACCCCCCAAAATTACGCCCCAGATTTGCCATTCCTTCTCCGGTGGTAAATTCGCAAATCCTCCCAACCACCACACAGTAATTAGTGCCATCATCGTCCCTATGAAGATAGAAACTCCCCCCAGACGTACCATTGGGTGTTGATGAACTTTGCGATCGCCCGGTTTATCTACTTGTCCGCTTTTAATTCCGATGTTTCTGACATCTGGCGTAGTCCAAAGCACTACCACCGCCGCAATCAGGAAGGCAATCAGATGATATATCTGAACAGGCATGAGTATATTTAACTTCTTCTAGTTTTTACAATGTACTTTTTGTAACGTTACTAATTAAGTATTATTCAGGATGCGCTCTGGTCTTTCTATATTTACTGCGCTTTCAACGCAAATCAGTATAAGCTTTTTTATTTCTTGAATTTTTATTCGGAATCTCAATTTCTGTTATGGGTGAACAATAATTGCGACTCAGTGAGGTGACACCGAATCATAAATTATCCCAAATTGTAGAAGCGAGATTCCCCTATCCTTACAACCTCAGTTAAATAATATATTTGTTGCGACTGCTTGGAAAGTCAAGCTGAATACGCTCGTTTGAGTTTATATAAGTAAAGAGAGTAATTTAACTCAATTATGATTTAAATTACTAAAGCTTGATATGTTAAGAATGTCAGGAAGTCTTGACAAATAGAAAATGGGTGTACGGATTGACGGTACTTTCAGGATGCGATATTCTTAATACTCACGGGAGGCGTATAACTTTGATTTTTGAGCATCTGAAAGCATTATTCTTGCGTTGGTTTTTTGGTTGTAAATAAGCCTAAGATTATTTTTGTAATCTAAACATCGATTTGAGATTTTGTTACGGTTGTCAAAAAAATATATTTGTGTATTGAATGCAATATTTATATTTGCAGCGATATGAGAAATCTAAATTTGCTTTGAAACCCAACATTTTATAGCTTGTTTGAAGTGTCTCTGAATTGTTGAGTTTAAATATTTTTGTGATTTAAAGAATCTTTATTTTCCCAACGTCATATGTTGGGTGGAGGTGCATGAGAAATATTTGTAGCGAATTGATAAATCTATATTTGCACCGCAACCCAACATTTTATAAATTGCTTGAAGCGTCTTTTATGTTGTTGAGTTTAGATATTTTTGTGATTTAAATAATTTCTGTTTTCTTCATATCATGTATTGGGTTACGCAAAGCCTTCACAAAACTTGATTCCAGAATTGCGGTTGCCAATCCCAATAGCGCGAATTGTGATTCCTCTATTTAAAAGCTGTTCTTTTTCTTTTTGCAGCCACCAAGCATATTCTAGATTATCAAAACCCCCCAGTTGTATACTAAAAACTGTGAAGTATTCAAGCAAGCATCTAAAACAGGTTTAACCTCTCCATCACTAACACGCGATCGCTCAGTTTGCTGCAAAATCGAGTAAATATCTGGAGAATTGGAACCTGTTTGGGTATTCATAGCTGTGGAGAGGCGATTTTAATTCAACTTCAATTCAAACAATTGCATAAAATCTGGTCTTGACTTTTTCAACTTTGTTGAGAAGATACTATAGAACACTTATTTACAAAGCTTCTCTATATGACCGATCGAGGAGTTGTCTATTGTGCGATGGGGTACACTGTATATTTGGAAGCAGCTCTAACTAGTGCCCTGATTTTACGTCGATTGGAGCCAAAAATACCCATTACCCTGATATCCAATCATCCATCATTAAAATATCTAGCTTTGAGTGAGTACAAAATTACTCCGAGATTTGTAGAACCTACTGAGTGGATGGAGCATAACTCATTTTCATCTCGTCACATAAAAACAAGTTTACCAATTTTTAGTCCATACAACGAAACACTCTTTCTAGATGCAGATATTCTTCCTCTAAAACCTATTTCTCACCTTTGGGAATATCTCGATAGTGGGGATATGTGTATGGCAGCAGATAGACTATCAACTTTGGGAACATGTAATCACGTTTCACAAGCAGAAAAGAGTTACACCTTAGAATTTATCCCAGAAAACATAACTCACTTCAATAGTGGAGTGATTCTGTGGAGAAACAACATCCAAACTCGATTATTATTTGAATTGTGGCATCAGGAGTGGTTAAAATTCCAACAGCAAGATCAACTAGCTTTGATTAGAGCCATTAATCGCACTCAATTTCCCATCAAAATACTTCCCTGTACCTATAATATTTCCCCCATCGATGCTGTATCGAGAGTGCAAAATCAATCTGTTAAATTGCTCTCTCAAACACATAATATGTGCCAACTCCAAGCTGCATCTATGCTAAGTCAGGAAAATGATATTTACTTACTGCATTGCTGGGGTGGAATTCTAGTTTCGGGAAAATTTCAGCAAATTGCTCAAAAATTTTATCCAGATATTATTGAGCAATTAGTTACAACTCAGCTTTTTGCATCCTGACGGGGAGACAAGCACGCTGCAACTTAATCAGTATAAAGGTCGAACCAAAATTATGGAAAAAAAGATAGGTCAGTTATTGTCAATAAGACCGATGCTATTGAAAATGTGACCATGATTGATTGTACCAAAAACACTTAGAAAATCAACTTTTACTTCCAGAACTCTTGTTTTTAAATCTCTTAAGAGAACTCCACATAAAGAAATGCTCTTTGGTCATTCTGTAGCTTGCTACTTACAGAAGCCGCTTGCGCGTCTACCCGCAGGGTGGAACGTACGCGTTGCCGCAGGCTAGAATCTCGTACAGATGCTGAGTCCCAAGGGGACACGCTACGCGAACGTTCCTCAGCATGACAACACAGGATCATTTATTTTGTGG
>NZ_NTFS01000452.1 GCF_002289455.1 Brunnivagina elsteri CCALA 953 | reverse complement strand
ATTGGTTTACCACTCGCTTTTTCGGCATCTAAATACTCGCAAAGGGTTTTTACTGTTTCGTTGCTCAATCTCCTTTTGATGACTGCATAATCTTTTTGATTTCAGCTTTTTGAGCATCGGTGAGATTTGCCTTAAATCCTCTATTTCTTCTACCTTCTTGACGGTTTTGGGGATTTGCTTGACGTTCTGCTTTTCGTTGCTGACGTTCTTGACGTTGTTCTGGGGTGAGAATTTTATCAACTTCGGTGCGTGTATTAGCGCGAATTTCAGCTATTTTAGTTTTCTGGTCATCAGTCAATCCTAATTCTTGGGCAAACTTTTCAAAGTTAGCTTTTCTATCTTTTTTTTCAGGTTGTGCTTGAGCAACAATTTGCGAATTTGAATCTAAATTTGAATGGGAGGTAAATACGTCAGCTTTAGCAGCAAAAGGAATAGCAGTTAAACTGAAAGCAAATATACTAGCTACTATAGATAGATTTCTGGAGTTCATTGACTCGTCCTTTAGATGTATTTTGTTTGATAGCACCATCATAAGAATATCCACACAAATAAGGCAGTTGAGAAAAGTCATGAATGTGACCATGACTTTTGTCATAGTTTAGAAGGTGATAAATGTGACTTCCTATTACTAGTGGTCATGAGATTTTAGTTATAGATTTAATATAGGTTGAAAAAAAATGATTAAAATTTTTAATTTGTATTCATTGAGTGGAGTAAATATAGATGAGCGACTCAATCCAGTTTAAAAATCACCCATTTAGATTTTTACTGTATTTGGAATGGACACTGTTAGGTATTGCAATTTTTAGTTCGCTTTTATCTACTCCTGGACAGCGATTTTCTCCACGATTCCCCGAATTAACCATTTGTAGTCTGATAATTTTCGGTTTAATGGGATTGCGATTACCGACAAGTAATCAACTCAGCAAAATTACTTACACTAGTTGCGAAGTTCTATTAATTTTAATCACTATATTTTTTGGTGGTAGAGCATCTCGACTATTTCCGTTTATATACCTAATTTTAGTTACTAGAAGTTGTTTAATTTTTCAGCTTCCTGGTCGTCTTATAGTAACATCTTTATCATTTAGCTTATTTATATTTACTATTAGTCGTAAATTTTATCGCTTTGGAATATCTCCAGCAGCACAAGAAAGGTTTCGGTTTTTTACTTTAAGTTTTATAGTGATGTTTGGATTGTCGCTGGTGTTTATTCTCTTATTAATGAATGCTATAGTTTCAGAGCGGCAAAGTCGTGAAAAACTGGCAGCAGCAAATGAGAAATTAAAGCAGTATGCATTAAAAGTAGAACATCAGGCAACATTAGAAGAACGCAACCGAATTGCAAGGGAAATTCATGATTCATTGGGACATTCTTTAACAGCTTTAAATCTGCAATTAGAAACAGGTTTAAAGTTGTGGCAAACAAATCCAGCAAAAGCCCATGATTTTTTAGCAAGGGCAAAACAGCTTGGTTCAAAAGCATTACAGGATGTGAGACAGTCAGTTTCTACTATACGTTCACGCAGTAACTCCTTCGGAGGGGAGCAAAGTGAATCCATCGAAGAAGCAATCATTGTGCTTTTAGAAGACGTAGAACGTGCAATCAATGTTAAACCAACTTATAACTTAAATATTTCCTATGTGCTTCCTAGTGAAATTAGTATTGCTGTTTATCGGGTTATTCAAGAATCATTAACTAATATTTGTAAATATGCCAATGCGACAGAAGTAAAGCTAGAATTATCAACTTCATCCGTTGAATTAAACTTACAAATTAAAGATAATGGAATTGGATTTGAATTAAACCAAAATACCACAGGATTTGGACTGCAAAGTATGCGCGATCGCACCGAATCTTTAGGTGGTAAATTTAATATTGAAACTTCTTTTGGGAATGGTTGTAAGGTACAAGTAAAAATTCCAATTTGTAATCCCTAATACTCATTAAAAACTCACAAATTATGATTAAAGTCCTAATAGTTGATGACCAACATTTAATTCGTCAGGGTTTAAGAACATTATTAGAATTAGAACCTGATTTAGAAATTATCGGAGAAGCCGAAAATGGACAAGAAGCGCTTAAATTAATCAGTCAATTACAACCTGATGTTGTGTTAATGGATATGCGAATGCCAGTTATGGATGGAGTTGCAGCAACACAAGAAATTCAAAAGCATTTTGCCAAAGTCAAAGTATTAGTATTGACCACATTTGATGATAATGAATATGTGACTGCTGCTTTACAACATGGAGCAATGGGTTATTTATTAAAAGATACACCTTCAGAGGAATTAGCAGTGGCAATTCGTGCAGTATATAAAGGATATACCCAATTAGGACCAGGAATAGTTAAAAAACTATTAACACAATTTCCAGCAAATTCGGTAATTCAAGAAATAACACCACCATCGAATTTGACAGAACTAACCCCCCGTGAAAAAGAAGTTTTAAGATTAATCGCAAATGGTGCAAATAACCGAGAAATTGCCCAACAATTATATATTTCTGAAGGTACAGTAAAAAACCATGTGACAAATATATTGAATAGATTGAATCTACGCGATCGCACTCAAGCTGCTATCTTCGCTAATTCACATTTATCCCATCTTGATAATGAATCATAAATAGATGTAATGTATCCCGTCTCTAGATTTTTTATTTTTTACAAATCATAATTAAGGTAGCCAAAAGCTAGGCAAAATTGATTTACCAATTAACTTAAAGCCGCGATTAATTTCCCGTAATGTTTGTATATGTCCCTCATCCTCCTCAATCGGTAAAATACTTGCCAATTCGCCTCCTCCTAAATGGGAAATTGCTAAATTTGCCGCTTCTAAACCAGTGACAAATGCTTTTTCCTGTGACCAAGAACCGTGTCTATTAATAATCCAATCACCACTCATAAAGACGTTACTAAAACTAGTTTGTGCAGATAACATATTTCGATAACTACCTGGTGCCAAATGGGTGACAGCTTGTGGTAATCGAATCACGCTACTATCAATCACTTTTGCCTTTCCAAATTCAGGAATGCAAGTTTTTAAATAATTCTGCACAATGGGAATAATTTCGCCATCATCAAGAGCCATAAATTGATTGGCATGGTAAAAATCAACCTCAACAACTGTTCCCGGTTCATCTCGATATTCATCATGTAAAGCATTTAAATCGAAGAAAGTCCAACCAGTGGTATCATCAAAGCCAAAACAAGCATTGGAAGGATGGGGAATATGTATTTTGCGATCGCACCACAAACGGGTTGCTAAAACGTCAATTGCACCCAAATTATTCACATTCCTAAATTCTTCACGACTGTGTAAGCTCGAACTACTGCCAATAATCTTTTTCATTCCCGTAATCCCAACGGAGAAAATTACAGCATCAGCATTAAATACTTCATCTCCACAAACTACACCTGTAGCACAATTATTTTCAACAACTACATCAGTAACGCGACGATTTGCTAAAATTTTAGCACCAGCTTTTTCAATTTTTTCCACCCAAGGACGAAAGATTTTTTCACCCACAGTCCCGCGACACCAAACCACATCAAAATCAGGTTGATGCGCTAGAATAAAATAATAAAGCATTCCCAATGTTGCCGCAGCAGAACACTGTTCTCCCGGCGCAAATAATCCAACTAATAACATTGGTTCAAATGCTTCTTTATATAACCTTGCGGAAACACCAAATTGTTTAAATAATTCCCTCGCGGTGACAAAATCGTAACGTCTCCAAGCGTCATCGGAGTTATCAAAATCAACTAGCGAATAAAGCAAAGGTAATGCACTCAAACGGTCAATTAATGGCAAGCGTTTAAATTGAGTGTAGATAAAAGTTCCTAAAGGAGTTGGAAGTCGGGGCAAATCTTGGAAAATTGGCGATTCAACTTCTAAACCAAAAGGTGAATATTGGGAAGAACGAGTCCAAGTTGTGAAGGGATTAATTTCTAATTCATTAATTAGAGAAAAAATATTGCGGTAGGGATACCAAAAACCATGAATCCCTGCTTCAACAGATTTTCCTTCTTTTGTTTTCCAACCTGCCACAAGTCCACCTGGATATGCACCAGCTTCCAGCAGCGTCACATCATAACCTTGTTTTGCCAAATGGTAAGTTGCACCCAAACCTGCCCAACCTGCACCAACTACAACGACTTTTTTCCTTTGGGACATAATAGCCTCTATTTTTCCGTCTAGTAATTACTGTAGAACATCCTGAGGTCATCAAGTCTGACTGTTGTTAATATAAGTCATTTGATATTCTGCGAAAACTAGTTTATTTAAATCATTTTGATAAAATCTAAACCATTTTTATGAAAAAAATTGCTTATTCTCAGTATTTACGCCCTTTCACGCTTTTGTTTATTGCTGTGTCTTTGAGTTTTGGAACTCTGGCAATTAATGACAATCAAGCATCCGCACAATCTAAAATTCAACTAATCAAACGGCAAATTCAGACTTTACAAAAATCAGATCGACGCTGGATTCAAGTGGATATTTCCGACCAAAAATTAATTGCTTGGGAAGGGAAAACACCTGTTTATGCCGTGCAGGTTTCGACTGGAAAAAAGGAAACACCGACACTGACTGGTATTTTTAATGTTCAAACCAAGCTCAAGAAAACGCGAATGCAGGGTGAAGACTACAATGTTCCTAATGTTCCCCATGTCATGTATTACGATCGCGGTTATGCAATTCATGGTGCTTACTGGCACAAAAAATTTGGTACTCCCGTAAGTCATGGCTGTGTAAATCTCGCACCCAATCATGCAAAATGGCTATATGAATGGTCTAGTGTGGGGACACCAATTATTGTCCAGCGTTGACAAGTAGGGGCAAACGGTTGTTTGCCCTCTTTTATTTATCTTTGATTTAATTAGAGTAAGCCACAAAATGAATGATCCTGTGTTGTCATGCTGAGGAACGAAGAATCTCGCGTAGATGCTACCCTACCC
>NZ_NTFS01000451.1 GCF_002289455.1 Brunnivagina elsteri CCALA 953 | reverse complement strand
TGTATGGACTGATAAATTATATAAGCTAAAGAGGTAATTATTATAACTTTGGCGAAATAAATTAGATTTTTATATTTAGCCGTAATGAACATGAAATTAAAAAATGATTAATTACAGTTCTCTTTAGATAAAGGATTAGAGCAAAGGTTTATATAAAATAGCTTAATTTTCGTTTTAGAAATATTTTCAAAATGAAAGTAACATTTGTTTTAATATTTCAGAATTATACTTACTTGAAGAAATGCGATCGCACCACGAAGTCGGGTTCCTTACCCCACGCAAAAACCCCAAAAAAGATGCTGACGAAGGAAGCATGACAAGTTAAATTTTTTGCGTTTAGATTACAAACATTACCAAAAATATGCGATCGCGCCTTATCCACAAAACACCTAAACATTTAATATCTCCACCAAATATACAAACATCTAAAATTATAAAAACGCGATCGCATCTTTTTGGCAATAACGCGAAAACCCAACGAAGTCGGGTTCTTTACCCCACAAAATATTCCCAACTCAGCACGACAAACCAAGTAACCCGACTTCTAACCCCAGACAAAAACCCACAAAAAAGATGCTTCCTTCGTCAGCATGACAAGTTAAATTTTTCGCGATTAGATTAAAACATTACTAAAAATATGCGATCACATCTCACACGAAACAACCTCGCTCTATTCAATATCTATCAGATAAAGTACGGCAGTACTACAAAAATTAATGTTTATGTACAGTATTTTGTTAACATTATTCCAATCTCCCATCCTCTTAAAATCTTTGTATAGAGGCACATTTGCAGAATCACCTTAAATTCAAATATGTAATTACTACAATTTAAAGGTAATACAAATAACAAATACGGAAAATAATTAATACACATTACAAGTATTTCTGCGTCTAGACATCTAAACGTAAAAGCAACAAAGATGATTATTTTCAGATTTACTGCGATCGCAATTGCTACTTACATTTAAACATCTAGCAGAATTGTAAAAGTCTGAACATCTAAATGTAGCTTTATTCTAAAAACTCCCCTAACCCATGCTGATGTAAAATTCCTTTCAAAACATCATTCTCACCCTTCAAAGCCAAAATATCAGCCTCCAACTCGCGAATTTTCTCCTTCATAGCTCCCCGACTTCCCCCCATCCGATTAATTACCACTTCCTTATAAATCTCCAAATTCGCATCCTCACTCATCCAGCGTTGATACGTTTTCGTATGTTCCTGTACCGAATGTCCCATATAATCAGCCATAGTCTTAATCGGAACCTGCAAACGATGTCCTCGTATCGCAAAAGCATGACGTAAATCGTAGGGACGAAAATCTAAATTTACATTACGAAAACGAATATGTACCTTTGCAGCTTGATTACTAAGAGTTCCCCCAGTCACAGGAGGTTTAACATTCTTTAAATCAAATAATTCCACCCAATGAGGATGTATAGGAGGAACACCACAAATTCTTTCCCCCGTTTTAGTTCCTTCCGTCAAACTGGGATTTAATCTTAGTAAATGAAAAGTATTTTCTGAACCAGTAAAAGCATCTAAATCAACAGCAAATAATTCATGAGGTCTTAATCCATATGTCGCCAACATACCATAAGCCCATTGCCACTGTTCAGGAAAAGTAATATTATCTTTACTAGCAAAAGGAGAAAGAGGACATCCAATCAAATTAAACCCCTCAATAATTTCCTCATCTAGAGGGATAGTTCTAATCGCTGGATTTGGTTTTGGAGTAGCATAGGAATTAACAATTTTTACACCATCAAAATCACAAAAATCGCAAAACTTCTTCAATTGCCAAGATAAAAAGAATCGCGATGAAGTATTTGGCTTTGTCTTTTCCAAAGCATCTTCCAAAACATCCAAACTTAACGGCATATCCTGCGGTAACTTCTTCAAATGACGCAGATAATGAGTATCCCAAGTTCGTAAACCTTGACGATTTCTTACATGTGTTTTCCAAAACTCCTGCTCATACTTCTGAATTAATTCACCAATTAACTTATCAGGTTTATTATCTTCACTCAAAAATTTATTTTGGTAATTTTGAGATTGCTTTCCCAGTAATTCAGAAGTCCATTGAAATTGATTAGTAATTAATAACAAATCAAGTTCACGAGCTTTAGCAACAGCAGCTTTCACACCTAAATCATTCCCAGCAAAACCTAAAGAAATCGTATATTGTTTATTAGTGCTACCATTCTTACCCACATCACCAACTTTACAAGGAAAAGTCCCCTGTAAACCGATAGATTTCGCACTAGTTAGCTTAACCTTAACCTTGACTCTTTCCAAACTTAACGCCGAATTAGCAACCTGAATAGCATATTTAATTCGTAGATATTCACGCTCAATCTTAGCAAAATTATCAGCAGCAGGGTTTTTCGCTTTCCACTGCTTCCACTTAGCAGGTTCCCATTTTTCAATTGATATACCCTCCCATTCAGCTTTTCGAGAGTCATATGTACTAATATCAGCGTTATACATAGAAAAAACTAAGTATTAATTAATTGAATGATATAGGGGAAACAGACATAAATTATTACCACCCAATAAGATACTATCTGTAAAGAGAAACGATACTCCCATAGGAGTCACTTGGTGAAAGCAATTTGAGGTAATTTTCTTCAAAACCACAAAACTATACGGAAATATCGCTCCCCACACTGAAATAAAATGTTAACTCCCACGGTAGCAGGAGAATTAAAAAATCCATGAATGCAGAGAAAAAGAACATACTTCCCTTGCTTGTTGCAGTTATTGCAGTTGGAATGAGCAGTTGTGCATCCAATCCTAGCGCAAATAATAACAGTAGCCCGACACCGACAGCAACACCAAGTATTGCTGCATTTGCATCTAATACTCCCACAGTTGAAGTCACACCAAACATTACATCTTCTCCAACCATAACCAGCGAAGCACCAGAAATTAAAACTACTTCTTCCCCATCCCCAAGCGTAGGTAAATTACGAGACAAGATAAACCAAGCAGAAGCGAAACCAACTAAAATCCAAACTGCGATCGCATACAGTAAAATTCCTTCTACTACGGAAACACCTGCTGGTAAAACAACGGATGTAACGGTGTATACTAGCGATGCGGAATGTCAGGAATTAGTCCCTCAAAAAACTCAAGTTTCCTCACAAGAACCCGTAGCTGGAGCAGTAGGTAAAATACTCGAAGGAAGGGATAACGGTGATTTTAGCCTTTCTGGATACCGCGTTAACGTTAAAAATGGTATTGCTACCGTTGATTTACGCTTATCCCCAAATTCCAAACGCATACTAACTTCACTTTCAAGTTGCGAACAATTTGCCTTATTTGGCAGTCTTCGCAAAACTTTAACAAGTAATAGTCAATGGAATATTAAAGATGTTCGCTTTACTGAAAAAGGTGAGGAAGTTGCACTTTAGTTAATGGTTAATAGTTAATGGTTAGTAGCAATGATTGGAAAGTGGCAAATAAAAATTCAAAATATTATTGATGCCCAAAGCTATTGAGAATTTTCTCAGTTAATTCCAAGCTTAAAAAAACCTACCCTTAGAAACGTGGATTAAATAAAGTGCAAAATTTGGTTCAAAACTTTTTTAAGTACGCAGGTTAGCCGATGAGCGAAAATTGTAAGTTAATAAATCCACGTTCCTTATTAGAGTTGGGGTTCTTGCATCTCAGTCATCAGGGAAGCACTATACAATCATTAACTATTAACTATTAACCAATAATTAACTTTGTTGATTCAACAACCACTGCTCAACTAATTCCGCAATAACATCACTCATTTGCTTATCTTGAGATAAAGCAGCAGCTTTCATTCTCTTATGTAACTGCTTAGGCAAATAAACAGTAGTTCGGATATAATTTGGGTCAGTACTTTTACTTTTAACATCCAGTTTTCCACTATCCACAGATGGCAAGTCATCACGCTGTTGACGACTACGTGCAGCATCAATCAAATCATCAAAACGACTAGTTTTCTTCTTCGTACTCATAGTATTTATTTTCTCCTCACTTCAAATAACAATTCAACTTAAAAACAACGTAAACAAGAGCCATCAAAAAACTAAATTATTCTAACTATTCCTAAGACAATATCTCCTTACCCACCTCAACATAACCACGCCACGCAATTTGCGCGTAGGCATCCTTAACCCCATTTACTGGGACACCTTCCAAAGCTGCGTCCTGAAACACCGTCAAGCGCCTTATAGCCGTCTTAAATACAGGCAATCCAGCACCCTCCAAAGCTTCCCTAGCCTCCTCCCCAGACTTATTCGGATAGGGTGGTACAACAGTTAATAGAATACGATAATTAACCCTTATCCCCTGCAACTCCCCAACCATTTTCAAAGTCGCTGCCAATGCGATCGCATCTGGTGTGGTAGGAATAACTAAGAAATCACAACCTCTCGCCAACTTTTTGAGTTCATTAGTCTTTGGACGAGCTGGTGTGTCAATGACAATATGCTCATACAGCTTTGCTAAACTAACAGCATCCTCCTCATCAGCCACCTTGAAAGGTAAACTACCCCTATTCGACCAATCCAATGCACTACGGTTTAAATCACCGTCTACTAATAAAGTATCAGCTTTCGCTTGCAAATATGTAGCCAAATGCAGTGCAGTTGTAGATTTCCCAACTCCACCTTTAAATGATCCTACTGCCACAATCATAATTTTTACAGAATTTTGAAGATAAGTGGTTATGCAAAATTAAATATATATTGTCATCACGTAGCTTGCTACTTACTTTTATCCGCTTGCACATTTACCGTAAGGTAGTATAAGTCTAGGCTGTTAACTTTGTACTCTTTAGCCCATAAGACTTAAGACTTCACGCAGAAAATGTGTTTATTACTTTTGTGGGAAAACGGCTGGAACAGGAGTTTTCCCACGAACAAAAAATAACACGGATAATTTTCCGCAAAATCGCCTAAAAACCCACAAAGTCAACAGCCTAGT
>NZ_NTFS01000450.1 GCF_002289455.1 Brunnivagina elsteri CCALA 953 | reverse complement strand
TGAGATTTTTTAATTATATTGAAGCCTTGTATTATCTGCAAGACAGTTATCACAGGCATTTTTGGAATTTGAATTTCACGGTGGTACAAAAGTTCAGTGTTCGGATATTGACTACTATTTATGACACTTCAGTTATTACTCCATAAATACTGTGTTTGTTGTGTAGTTCTTATCTGACGAAGCTTTTAATCGATATCTAGCTGATGTTGGATACGTGTAAAATAATCATAGATTAAATAATATTATACAACTTGATATTAGGCACTAATTATCTGAATCAGTAAGCAATTGTCAAAATCGAGATAAGTGTGTATAAATAATTAAAGGTGTATAGTTTCGCTGCAAATTCATCCAGTTAAGCGTATTTCATTCCAATTGTATTGTTCGACAATTCTCAATTCTTTCTCTGCTGTTCGATGGGGGTCTAACTGCAACATGAGAAAGGCTTGTTTTTTGCATAAGTTTGTTACTGAAAAGTTTCATATACCTTCCAGTATGTAGCTTTATCTATCCAAGCTCGATAGGTTTTGCAATGGGTTGTGACTGAATGCCCCATTAATTTTGCTCCGAAGTCAGGAGTAAATCCAAATTCAAAACATTTGCCTGCATAGCAATGACGAAGATTATATGGGGGAAACGGAATTTTAAAGTCGTAGAAAAACTCAGATACAAATGGGTGCTAAGTCAATATACAACCCTTGTCCAGATTGCTTTCTAGTATCCAAGATAGGAACTCATACTTAGGATGGGGAAACATGGACTTTGGGTTTAACAAGAGTGCCATTCATCTAAAGCGGAATTAATCGTTGCTATCCAGCAAGCTGGTAATGTATCAGCGATAAATGATGTTGATTCAATGCACTGTCGAAAGCTTATTCAGACTTTAGTGGTTGAGAATGCATTTAGCAATACTGAATTAGAAAAATTGCGAGATGTTGAATTATTAGAATAGCCACGAAAGATGCGTTCACGTACAGTGGCTCCGATAAGAGTATCGCATTCTTGATAAATCCGAATTATGATCGCCACTAACAGAAAATTTTCACAAACCAAATAATATAAATTTTATGGACAACGATAACGATAAAAATGTTTGGTGGTCAATTCGCAAAAAAGCAATTGCTTACGGTAAGAGAAGTCTGGAATGGAATGCAAACACTAATTCTTTACCCCCATTGTATTTTACTGATTCTATGAACCTTAAGCAAATTGCTCCCAGTTCTGAATCGGATAACTCTTCAAAAAAGTCCGCTTGATTTAAAGCCTCAAGTATATAAATATCTTCTTCAGTTTTAGACTCACGAACGTTCTTTTGTTGTTCGTGAATTTTTATTTGATACTCTGTTTCTGCAATTGTAGAATTAATCAAATCATTTTTTGGAAGAGTTTGTAATGTTGCTAGCTGATGTTTTAAGGAAAGTAATTCTTCAGAAGTTTCTGTTTGGTTCGCTATCGTCGAGGTATTAACTGCATCCAAGATGCTTTCAGCAAATTTAACTAATTCCCCAATAGTTATTCTTTTTACAATTGATGCCGAAATTTGCTTACTATTGTCACAAACAGATTTTCCGAATTTTTTGTATTTTATGCACTGGAATCTTAAAGAATTATTACTTTCTTTTGAGTCCGCACCTGTTTTGGACATACCAGCGCCACATATCCCACAACGGAATAACCCAGACAAAAAATGTGTTTTAAATTTGGCAGGGTCTTTTTTATGTAAAAAAGATGTAAGTTTTGATAATTCTTCGTATTGCTGCTCAGTAATTAAAGCTTCATGTGTCCCGTAATGCTTTTCTGTTTCTCCTGTCTTTAATTTGTAAAATGTATGTCCTCGAAGTGCAGGATTATGCAACCACTTGAGAATACTAGTGGGGTACATTTTTATACTATATTGCTCCACTAACCATCGAGAAAGAGATGTGAAGGAATTCTCGTAAAGCCTATGAATTATTTCTTTTGCGATCGCCCAATTGGAAGAGTGTGGAATACATTTTGAATTTTCATCTTTAGCATATCCAAATGGTGGCTTACCAAAGTATTTGAGATTGGAACGAAAATACTCAGTTCCAAAGGAAACTCTTTCAGACAGTAATCGACTTTCAAATTCTGCTAACCCTGCAATATTATTAATAGTTAGCCACCCAAAAGCAGAGTTTGTATTCCCTAGCGGGGAATCTAGAATTGTCAGTTTTACTCCTACTTTCTGAAGTGCGTCTATTGTCCTGTGGATACTAATAACATTTCTTCCAAGTCGATCTAACCGCGTAACAATTATCTCGGTTGCTACTCCATTTTTGGCAAGGTTTATTAATTGGTTAAAATTCTTCCGAGTATCTTTTCTTCCAGACTCGATATCGTATAGGATTTTCTCAGCCCCAGCTTTTTCAAGCCGATTTATTTGTTGGTCGAGGGCTTCTGTATCTGCTTGATGGCGAGTAGATACACGGGCATAACCTATACGCATAAAAATTTATAGAGATATTTCGTGGATAGAATCAATCTTACCACATTATATTTATAATCCATCTTTTGGAAGACATACTTCTCTTTAATCCCAGAAGCAATCAAGTCAGGTTTTGTCGCTTCCACAAACTTCTCAAACTCATAAGCCGTAACATCATCATATATGATGGTGGCATTGTCAATGTAGTCAGCAGTACGTTTGTAATCGTCATTGTGACCAAATTCGTAACCTGTACCAACAACCTTGATACCCAAGTCTTCAAATGCAGGTACAACGTGACGAGGACGTAAACCACCAACATATAGCATTACGGTGTTACCTTCCAAACGAGGACGGAATTTCTTCAGAACCGCATCCATTGTTGCTTGGTATTTAGCAATCACCTTTTCAGCATTATCTTGGATTTTTTTGTCGAACTTAGCAGCAATTTCGCGCAACGAAGCAGCAATTTTGTGAGGTCCGAAGAAATTGAATTCCATCCAAGGTAATCCGTATGTTTCTTCCAAAGAACGACAAATGTAGTTCATGGAACGGTAGCAGTGGATTAGAACTAACTTAGCTGCTGGTCCTTGGATAAGTTCGTTCATTGTACCGTCACCAGACCACTGGGCAACGACTCGCAAACCCATTTCTTCAAGTAACATGCGGCTTGCCCACGCGTCTCCACCGATATGTTGTTGTACAACGCAGGAAAATATAGTATTCTTACCTTAACCATTATTCCATAAAGCTTATGCGCGTAGGGTATGCCAGGGTAAGTACCGGGGAACAAGATGAAGCTCTAGTTCAGCAAATGGCTCGCCTCGAAAAAACTGGGTTAGATAAAATTTTCACTGATATAAAATCTGGGAAGTCTAATAATCGCAAAGAATTTAACAAGCTGATAGCCCTGTGCAAAAAAGGCGAAGTCAAAGAAATCGTTATAACCCGCATTGATCGATTGGCACGGTCAATGGTTTCGATGTCGAAGGCGATCGCATTATTCGAGGAAATGGGCATAAAGCTAACAATCTTGGATGCCCCTATTGATGATATTTCTAATCCCTTCTCTAAATTTTCGATCAATCAGATGGGGGCACTGGCACAATTCGAGAGCGATTTGTTGCAAAGTCGAGTAAGGCACGGGTACAATTACTTCAGAGAAAAAAACAAAGCACCTTCCCATGTTCCTTTTGGCTACGCTCGAATCGATGAAAAATATGCCCCGGATTTATCGCTGCATGAATCAGGTAAGACTAATTGGACGATCGCCAGGGAAATCATCGATTGGATGATTGCGAATAAATCATCCATCAGGGGCACAGCACACCATACCCAGGCTTGTTATGGATTACGGTGGTCAGTTACTGGGTTTCACAATTGGATAAAAAACCCTGTGTTGCGAGGACATACCCGCTACAACGTCCATAACAAACAACACAAGCCCGATCTGTGGGATATTCGCAAGGATACCCATACTCCACTCATCGACGCTTCCACAGATGAACAGCTTCAAGCCCTTTTGATAGATAATCAAAGAATATGGGGTGGGAATCGTCTCCAAGGGAATAGGGGCACTGGCTTACTTTCCGGGCAGATTTACTGCGGATGCTGCGATGGAAAGTGCTATGTGTCTCGCAAGGATAAAGATTTATTGGTATGTAATAAAAGAAACGTTTACGGCAAAAGTTATTGCTCAAATAAAAAAGCTACACCTTTGAGCAAGGTTTGTGAATTTGTTGATGCGGCATTAGCTGAGAAAGCTATTATATTGCGAGATTTTGTATTTTCTGAAGATGAACCCGAACCACGGGAATTAGTTGAATTAAAAGCAAAATTGGAATCACTGGAGAAGATTCCCAAGGATGATGTTATCGAAGATGCGATCGCCAAAATAAAATTAAAAATTCAGCAACACAAGAAAGTTACACCCAATCTAGCCCTGGTAGATGAATGGGTGCAAACTTTCTCAGACATTAGATATTTTCAATTACTGCCACAAGACAGGAAATCAGAGCTATACCGAAAGTTCCTTAGTGCAGTCGTTATCGATAACGGCTCTATTATCCGTGTCGAATTTGTCGATATTGTCTAGCACGAGTTCAGGGTTAGACAAATAGTATTTAACTGTTTCGTCGTCTAAGTGCTTCACTTTCTGATATACAATCGCTGTCTTTTTTAACCAGGAAGGTAGCGATTCTTTTTTAGTGACATCCATCATAACCATAATCGTGCTTTGCATCTGTGGCGCTCTTGATTAAGTTTAACCAACGGGCGAAATGTTTCTGTTCGAGGCAATCTTTTTACGAAAAACCTCTGGTTAGCTAACGCGATCATCCCTGGCAGTCTTTGCACCTAATCGGAAATTCGGGCTCGGGTTGAGTCTTTAATAATTCGATTTGCACAGCCGTACCGTCTAGCATCAATCCAATGAATCCCTTCTTGCCATTCCCCAGAACTAATTCTACGAAAAATTGAACTACGGCTAAAGCCTTTACCCAATCGGATTGATGCTTGTTCAATTGC
>NZ_NTFS01000045.1 GCF_002289455.1 Brunnivagina elsteri CCALA 953 | reverse complement strand
CGCTTGCGGGGAGGGGAATAAAATCATGTTCTCTCCTCGCTAGCGGGGTGGGGTAAAATTCTATGCAGCTTCACAAAGAATTGGTATTAATCCCTGAAGAGAATAACTTTGTTCACCTAACGTCATTCCCACGGAAAGCTGTGCTAACACACTCCTTTATGAATCTCTAAATGTCTCAAATTATCTGGATAGCAAGACACGCAAACCGTCTTGACTTCGTAAATCCTGATTGGTTTCTCACCGCAGAACGTCGTTACGATCCACCGCTATCTGAAGATGGGTTCCTACAAGCAAAACAGCTTGCAAAACGTCTTCAAGATGAGAAAATCCATCATATTTTTGCATCACCGTTTCTGAGAACAGTCCAAACCGCAAATACAGTTGCCGAAGTCCTCGATTTACCCATTAAATTAGAAACTGGACTAAGTGAATGGCTAAATCCAGAATGGATGGATGAAGAACCAGAACGTCATCCGATTCGCGAACTAGTGCAAATCTATCCCCGCATCGACACCAGCTATACACCTTTAATTGCTGCCAAGTATCCAGAAACAAATGCACAAGTTAGGGCACGTTCTGGGCAAACAGCCAGATGTTTAGCGACAGATTACTCACCAGAAAATATACTACTAGTGGGACATGGTGCATCGGTAAATGGTGCTGTATTAGGACTTGCAGGAACTAACACTTACCAAGCAGAAAAAGTTAGATTATGCAGCTTATTTAAACTAGTTCGCGAACATCCTGAATGGTGGATTGAACTCAAAGGTGATACATCACACTTAACAGAAATTGAAGAAATGGTTCGATTGAATTAAGTTTAAAATGGTTAGGATTTAATTGTTAATTATTAGGAAATTGAATACAGAGAGACGTGACATGTCTCGTCTCTACAGGATTTCCGGTTTTCCCCATGTATTTCATTTACCTGAAATCTCCTATGTCAAGGTCTAAAATCTAAAATCTAAAATCGCTATGAACTTATTACTAGCAGGAGATATCGGTGGGACAAAAACTATTTTACGTTTGGTTGATGCATCCGAAAAACCGATTTTACGCACCATCCACGAACAGAGTTACCGCAGTGCCGATTTCATCGATTTAGTGCCGATGGTGCGCGAATTTTTGACCACCGCAAACGCCGAAACACCGCAAAAAGCATGTTTTGGTATTGCTGGTCCTGTAGTAGATAATACAGCCAAACTCACAAATCTCGCCTGGTATCTGGATTGCGATCGCTTACAAGAAGAACTAGGAATTCCCCAAGTTTCCCTCATTAACGATTTTGCCGCAGTTGGTTACGGAATCTTGGGTTTACAAGCTCAAGATATATCAACCTTACAACCAGGGAAACCCCATCTCGAAGCTCCAATTGCCATAATTGGGGCAGGAACCGGACTTGGACAAGGTTTCCTCATCAAACAAGGCGAGTATTATTACGTGTATCCATCAGAAGGAGGACACGCTGATTTTGCTCCCCGTACTGAACTCGAATTTCAGCTACTCAAATACCTACTCGACAAACACGACATTCAAAGAGTATCAGCAGAACGGGTAGTTTCTGGACTAGGTATTTTGTCCATATACCAATTTTTGCGAGACAGAAAAATTGCCAGCGAATCCCCCGAAATTGCCCAAGCAATGCGAACCTGGGAACAACAAGCAGGACAGGAAAAAACCATCGATCCAGGGGCAATCATAGGTCAAGCGGCTACTTCGGGAAGCGATCGCCTTTGCGAACAAACAATTCAACTCTTTGTCGAAGCTTACGGAGCCGAAGCCGGAAATCTTGCCCTGAAACTATTACCCTACGGTGGATTGTACATAGCTGGTGGCATTGCCCCCAAAATTCTTCCCCTGATCCAAAAACATGACTTTCTCCTTCACTTCAGCCAAAAAGGACGAATGCGGAGCATCTTAGAAGACATACCCGTTCATATAATTCTCAACCAACAAGTTGGTTTAATTGGTGCTGCTATTTGCGCGGCTAGGTTATAAAGGATTGGCAAAGTAAGTGATATTAGCATCACCAAAAGCCAAATATATGACACCAATACTATTTCCCCAACATCTTTCTCTATTTAGAAGCAAAAAACGAAGCAAAAAACGAAGCGAAAAACGAACCAAAAAACCTATTCACTTTTTTCTCCCATTTCTCACCACAGCATTAATACTTGCCGGATTTGCAACCGTAGAAGCACGTTCACCTCGTCGGTTAGTCAAACCAGCACCCAAACCAGATGCAGCACTTTTGGAACAATATCGATGGAAAGTCTTTAACCCACCCGATGGACGTTTCACCATTTTGATGCCTGGAAAACCAAAGATGACGGCTCAAACCCAGAAAACATTTATGGGGGAAATCAACCTGCAAGTATTTGTAGCTCAACCTCCCAAGCAGGATGTCGCTTATGTTGTGGCATTCAACGATTTTCCCGATAGCTATGGGCAAATGGCGAACCCCGAAGAAGTACTTAAAAATGCTCAAGATACGGCATTAAAAACAACTCAGAGTAGTTTGCTCAATCACAAAAGTATCCGTAGTTCCAACGGACATCCAGGGCGGGAAATTGAATACATCAATGCTGGTGGCAAAATAACTAAAAATCGCATGTATTTTGCCGAAGGACGCTTGTATCAAGTAATGGTTGTAACTACGAAAAGGCAAAAACAGTTTTTAACAAAAAGTATTGCTGGATATTTAAATTCATTTAACGTTGTTTTAAAGAAATGAGGATAGATATCATTTATTGTTTTAATTGCAACATTTATAGCGGATAACAACCGAGTGAAAATTACTTTGTAAGGATGTAATGGCATTGCATCCTTATTTACTTATGTTTTATCTGGATGCTATGTTCCATAAGCTCCGCTTGTTGCGCTAGCAAACCGTAGGTTTATCGTTTAGTGCCTCCTGTGGAGAAGTTGGACTTTTAGCGGTAAGTTACACGGAGATATTTTTATAAACATTAAGAAATTCTAAAGAAAACTAATCTTCGCAAGATTTAATTTATACAGATTATATAATACGAGCTTAGTGACGAGAAATAGTTTATATTTTGACTTTGCTGTTGTGATAATTGTCGATAAAAGTAAATTTCATTATTCTAACACAAATGGTTTCCAAACTTTAAACTAAATAAACGCAAACTAAAAATATTATCAAATTGAGGGATTGAAAATTATGCGTTTTTACCAAGTATTAATAGCTGCAAATATTAGCCTGATGGTATTAGCAGGTTGTAATAGTTCCGAACAATCAAGCACACAAACTTCACCCACAGCTAGCCCAGCTTCTACAGTTTCTAAGGACACTGATTCCCAGGCAAATAGTACAGGTGTTAGTAGTTTGCTGGGAGTTGTTGCGAAAACAAAAACTGCTGTCAATAAAGGAGATTTTGTCACAGCTAAAAAAGAATTTGATGGCTTTGAAACTGCTTGGGGAAAAGTAGAAGATGGAATTAAAGCACAATCAAAATCTAAGTATGATGCAATAGAAAGAAGTCTTGATGCAGTGACAAGTTCACTCAAAGATTCCAAGCCTAATCAAGGAAAAGTTACTACTGCATTGCAATCTTTAGAAAAAGATATTAACACAGTTTCTAACTAGAATATTCTCTCATAGTCCCAAATATAATAGTGTCAAACTTAATTTTGGCGCTATTTTAATTTTGCATAGATATCTAGAAGTTTGTCGCCACTTTTTAGATAAATTCTGCTTAGTCGGATTAAATTTTAATTTTTCCATGCTAATAAGCAATCATCAAAATATGAACCGAACATTTCGTAAATATCATCGAGCGATCGCACTAATTATTTCAATCCCATTATTGCTAACTGTTCTCACTGGAATGGCTGTAACAGTAGTTCGAGAATGGTCTTTTATTAACACTGGAATCCCATCAAGAGTGATATTAAGTATCCACACAGGTGAAATCTTTCATTTAGCAGCAATTTATCCAATTTTAAACGGACTTGGCTTAATTGGCTTGCTCGTTACAGGTTTAAGTATGTCGAGTTTATTCAGAAGACGAAAAACACCAAAAGAATTTTGATTAAAACAAGTACTATAATTTGAGCAAAGTTAAAAACAATACACTCAAAATTAACGATATGACAGTAATTACATCAGCAGAAATACAAGAATATCAAGCACAACTAAAGGATTATCCAGATGTAGATGTAAAAGCAGCACTGGATGCGATCGCAAACAACAACGGCAATCTCGAAGCTGCATTTGCTGAATTAGCCCAAAAAAATGGTGAAGCTGGATTCCGTCAAATGGATTTAGAAGAATTAGCAAATAGATGTCGGGATACGGTTTGCAGTAAACCAACGGAAGATTTTCTCGGTTTGCTAAATTTAGTTGCCGGATTTTTGCCCCCTCCAGTTTCTTTAGCAGTTCCCGTTGCTTTGTTCATCCTCAAAATTGGTATCCGTAATTATTGCCGTATCCCAGAAGCTGCATGAACACAAACCCAATATTCTCATCTTAGAGGTTGTTTGAAAAGTCTCCTTCTATGTCATGCTGTAGCTTGCTACTTAACAGAAGCCGCTTGCGCGTCTACCCGCAGGGTGGAACGTTCCGCAATGCTTCACTCAGAATGACAAATTATACCTTCCCAAACTTTTCAAACATGCTCTTAGGAAATATCAAGAAATAAATTATTCCAAATAATTGTAGGGGAACCAACGGTTGTTTGCCCTGATTTGTATTACATCCCAACAGAAAGTACTATATTTAGTTGGGATGTTTTTTTATGGAAATATCTTAGTTTCTCTATCTTCAATGAAATCCCAATAATTAATTAAACAAATTTCCGAAAAAATTAATAATTGGTTTCCAAAAAATACCAGTTAGTACATAAGGTGCATACCTAAATAAAGGTAACGCATTGCGATCGTAATATTTCAATGGAGGTAAGAAATCGATTAAGAATGGTACTATACAAGTCAAACCATATGCAGTTGCTAATACCTCTGCCTGATTCAATCTAAGAGCATTACCAGGTAAAGGGCTGTGATAAATTCCCAGAGTAATACTCGCAATAATTAATAATTGATTCCACAAAAACAATACCTCTAATGGGAGCAAAAATAGAAACTTGGTGCTAGTTGTGTGAATCTTCTGCCGCATTCCCAATAAAACAGCCCAAGTCGCAGCACCAACTACACCATCATCCTTCAATCCATATACTCTTTGGAATCTTTTTACAGCCTTTTCCGTATGGTAATCAAAAATTCCATTAGGTTCTTTTTTCAGAAATTCTTCTTTTTTGAGAATAATTTGTAACTCTTTAATTGCATTTTGTTCTTCTGGTAATAAATCTCTAACACCACTGTATAACTTCGGATAAAAAAGACAAGCCCAAGTTAAAGCTCCGACAATTCCATCAACATAAAGATGATTTTTTATTTGAAATTCTTTAACAGCTTCTTCTGTGTCTAAGTCGAATTCACCAGTGACATTTTTCAAAAAACCTTTTTCTTGTAAAATCAATTGCAATTCATTGATAGCATCTTTAACATTCTTGGGAGTGAAGTCATAGTAAAGTATGGGACGCTTCGTGAATAGAAAGACTTGTTTTTCTCCAGGGAAATATGGCTTCTTCCCCCTAAAACTCAATAATAAACTTAGCGATTGTGTGATTCTATTAATCATTTTGGCTGTTCCTTATTTTTTACTAGCAAAAGAAAAAATATAGAATTATATAGTCATTAGACACTACTTTTTTTGGTGCTGAACTTTCACCGATGACTTCTTCTAAAAGTAAATGTTCAAAATCTTAATTTTGTGACATTGAGGCTAGTACTTTTATCTAGTCAATGCTCATAAAATGCACTCCAAATCCTTGATTAACACTGAGAATAGACAAAGAAACATAGTCTTTATGCTTTCAGTAAAGATTTTCAAAAATACTAAAAAACATTCAGTTTCAGCACCAAAATAAAATAACAAAAGGTCAACTTAATAATTAAGATAATCAGATAAATTATAGATAAGCAATCACACTGTGAGGAGAATGTTAGAAAAATGTTAGTGCAATGCGAAAACTTTGTTCGTTAAAATGTTTTTATTACAAAAATTATGACAGCAATATCAGGTGATATTTATGGCATCTCAGTCTGAACCTTGGAATATGCCGAAGTCTTGGGAACGCAAGATTATAAAGGACTGGGAAATAGACCGTCTACTGATGGATTTGGAAATTATAACGCAACAAAAATACAGAGATAATGCGAGAAAAGACTTACTTTTAGGTCTTTTATCTGGGTACGGCTTAAAAAAAATTAGTAAAGATTTAGTTAGGGATTATGCTGTTGTCCGAGGTGCGGTAAGTGGTATATATCGGGACATTGAGGCTTTAACGGGGGAAACAAATAAAAGCGTTCGGTCAAGTAATATAGCTTATACTCTTGAGAAACATGGTTATCGCCAAAACTCTTCTCCCGGAAATTCAATTATTTCTCCAATTCCTAACAACTTACCAGCACCAACCTATAGGGAATTTATTGGACGAGATGCAGAAATGAAGTTGCTATTGGAAAGACTTGCACCGAATCATGGTGCCCATATTATTACTCTAAATGGAATTGGAGGAGTGGGTAAAACAGCATTAGTTCTGGAAGCTGCTTATTTGTGTTTGAATGGGAATCCCGAAGCACCAAGATTTAATGCAATTATTTTCACCTCAGCTAAACAACAGGAACTCATTCATAGTATTTTGCGAAGACAACAGGGGCAAAGAAACCTGCGGGATATTTTTCGAGAAATTGCCTATACCCTCGATGAACCTGGTATTTTGCAATCTCCACCAGATGACCAATTTTATATGGTACGACAAATTCTTTCCCGGCAAAGAACGTTGTTGATTGTCGATAATATGGAAACAATTGAGGATACGGAAAAAGTAATTTCTTTTCTGTACGACTTACCAACCCATGTGAAAATCATCATAACTACAAGGGAACATATTGCCTTAGTTCCCATTAGCCTGAAGCATTTACCACTCAATGATGGCTTACAATTAATCCAACAGCAAGCCACAGAAAAAGGCTTAAATTTCAGTGAAGAAAATTCCAAGCTGATTTATCAAAGAACTGGAGGAATACCCCTTGCAATTGTTTATGCGATCGCACAAGTATATGATGGTTATTCACTCCAATTTGTATTAGAACGTTTGGCTCTAGCAACTGGGGATGTGGCACGTTTTTGCTTTGAACAATCAGTACAAAGCATGAAACAAAAACCACCCCACAAGTTGCTCATGTCCTTGGCAATTTACCCCGAACCTCCAATTCCTGCATCTGTGGGGGAAGTTGCTGGGTTAACAATGTCACCAGATTTAATTAATGATGGTTTGGCACGGTTACAAAAGCTTTCCTTAGTAAATTTGAACCAGGAAACAGGAAGATTTGAAATGTTGTCCCTAACCCGCGAATATGCGCTTGCAGAACTTGCAGCTTACCCTGAATTTGAACGGGAAGCACGTCAACGTTGGGTACAGTGGTATTTAGATTTTGCCCGCAGCTATGCAGGGGAAGATTGGGAACAATGGGTAGACTACGATAAGTTAAAGGAAGAAGAGGGGAATTTGCGAAATGTGCTTTATTGGTGCAAAGACCAAAATCGTTACGAAGCGGTCAGAGATTTGTGGTTATTATTAAGCCATTATGCAAATTTATATGCATATTGGGATGACCGTTTGGATTGGTTACAATGGTTAATTGAACAATCTGAAAGACGTGGGGAATGGTCGTATTTTGTCAGATTTATGATTCGTAAAAGTTGGCTTTTAATCCGTTTATGTTCGCAGGAAAGCCTAAATGAAGCTGAGGAAATTTTGCGAAGAGCTTGGATTTTACGCCAACATGTTAGTGACCAAATTCAAGCCGATTTAGCCGAAAGTATGGCAAGATTAAAAATTAGGCAAAAAGATATTACAGAAGCATCCGACTGGTTAAAAATAGAGGAAGAATTGGTGATAAGTAGCAATTTAGAACCGCGAAAGCATATTCGTTATATCATTCCCGTTCTTTATCATCAAGCTGAAATTTTATATCTACAAGGAGATTATCAAAATTCCCAAATATTTTTTGAACAAGTAATGGAAAGTGCGGAAGAAATTTCCTGGCATCGAGTTATAAATTCTGCCCAAAATTGGCTTGCGGATATTGCAATTGACTTGGATGTGAGAGATAAAGCAGAACAGCTATTAATCAAAGGTTTTACAGTTGCCGAAACTAGTAAAAATCAACGTCGTTTAGCTCGTTATCAACGTTCCCTAGCCCGTTGGGAAAAAAAATGGGGAAACCCAGAAAAAGCAAGGGATTTTGCCAATAAAGCAATTAATAGCTTCAGACATCTAGGTATGACAAGGGATGTGGAAACAGTAAAAAAATTACTCGATATTTGAGAATAACTAACAATTCTGGATAAATTTAGAGATATTACCCTAAATCTAGTTGAAAAAAATCTCAAATTAGATCGAGTTTTTCTGCATTTTGCCTGATTACCATAAATAATGATTATCTTGATTTTCTATTTAGAATTTCACCATAAATTGGTAAATTGGAATTATATTTTTGAACGTAAAACTTCTTCCAGGAACTCGTAAAACTATGACATATGATTATGACTTATTTGTGATTGGTGCAGGTTCTGGAGGATTAGCAGCTTCCAAACGCGCTGCCAGCTATGGTGCAAAAGTTGCGATCGCAGAAAATGATTTAGTTGGTGGAACCTGTGTAATTCGTGGTTGTATACCCAAAAAACTCATGGTTTACGGTTCCCATTTCCCTGCATTATTCCGCGATGCTGCTGGTTATGGTTGGAAAGTCGGTGAAGCTGAGTTAAATTGGGAACACTTTATTACCTCCATCGATAATGAAGTTCGCAGACTCTCCCAATTGCATATTGGCTTTTTAGAAAAAGCTGGAGTCGCATTAATTTCTGGGAGAGGTAAATTATTAGACCCCCATACCGTCGAAGTTGGAGACAAAAAATATACCGCAGATAAAATTTTAATCGCAGTTGGTGGTCGTCCCGTAAAACCCGATATGCCGGGATTTGAACATGGAATTACATCAAACGAGATATTTCACCTCAAACAACAGCCCAAACATATCGTCATCATTGGTGCGGGTTACATCGGTACTGAGTTCGCTTGTATTATGCGTGGTCTAGGAAGCGAAGTAACACAAATTACCCGTGGTGAAAAAATCCTCAAAGGCTTTGACGAGGATGTCCGCGACAACATCGAAGAAGGAATGAAAAAACATGGGATTAACTTAATTAGAAAAAACATTCTTAAACAGGTCGAGAAAGTCCCAGAAGGATTGAAATTAACTTTATCTGACGAAAACCAAGCACCAATAATTGCCGACACCTTCCTAGTCGCAACCGGACGGGCACCAAATGTAGATGGACTTGGTTTAGAAAATACTGGAGTCAAACTCATCGTTGATGCTGCCATTGAGGGACCAGGTTACAGCACAATGAAAGCGATCGCAGTTAATGAGTACAGCCAAACTAGTGAAGAAAATATCTACGCAGTGGGTGATGTCACCGATAGAATTAATCTGACACCAGTTGCGATCGGTGAAGGTAGGGCGTTTGCAGATAGCGAATTTGGTGGAAGCCGTCGTGTATTTAGCCATGAAGATGTTGCCACTGCTATATTTTCATCTCCCGAAGCCGCAACCGTTGGTTTAACAGAAGAACAAGCAAGGGCAAAATATGGAGAAGCAATCAAAATATTCAGTACAAAATTCCGTCCCATGTATTATGTATTGCCTGGAGTTGACGAAAAAACAATGATGAAATTGGTAGTTGACAGCAAAACTGACAGAGTTTTAGGAGCGCATATGGTAGGAGATAGTGCTGCCGAAATCATTCAAGGTGTAGCCATAGCTGTCAAAATGGGAGCAACCAAAAAAGACTTTGATGCCACTGTTGGGATTCATCCCAGTTCAGCCGAAGAATTTGTCACAATGCGGTAATTTATTGAATACAGAGAGACGCGATATATCGCGTCTCTACATTTGTAATTACGACATTTTTTAACCTTGTACTACATCTACCTTCACGGGTTTGCATCTAGCCCTAACTCAGTCAAATCCCAAGAAATCCAATCCTACTTTGCTAAACTGCAAATTGCGATCGCAAACCCCGATTTAAACGCAGGGGATTTTTCTCACCTCACTATTACCCGTCAATACAAACAAATAATTTCCTTATTTCCCCCCAATAAAACCCCCGTGACTCTGATTGGTTCCAGTTTAGGTGGTTTGACATCGGCACATATCGGCGAAAATTGTCCCCAAGTCCAACGTCTTATATTACTTGCACCTGCATTCGGTTTTTTGTCCTACTGGTTGCCGAAATTAGGAGAGGAAAAAATCCAACAGTGGCAGCAAGAAAAATACTTGAATGTCTACCATTACCGCGAAAAAGGCGAATTACCCCTACATTACGACTTTATTACCGATGCAGTTCAATATACTGAAGATAAACTAAAGCGTCCTATACCAACTTTAATATTGCATGGTGTTGACGACGAAGTTATTCCCATCCAAGCAAGTCGTGATTATGCAAATTCCCGTCCTTGGGTAGAACTAGTCGAATTAGAAAGCGACCATACATTAGGAAATGTAATAAATAAAATTGAACAAGAAATTTCACGCTTTTGTCAATTACCGTAAAGCTATATAATATTTAATCCTTGGTCAAAAATGCTGTTGTCAGGGGTCAGAATTCAGAAGTCAGAATCTAAAATCCTTTATGCTTCCCTATATTCGCCAAGATTTAGCCCAATTCAGCGCTTACAAACCTCACCCTGGTAGCGACTCAACCGAACCCGTTACTACCCAATACGATCGCTTAGACACAAATGAAAGTCCCTACGATTTGCCTACTGAGTTCAAAGAAAAACTAGCTTGGACTTATCAGCAACTAATTGAAACAAATCGTTACCCTGATGGTGGACATGAAGAACTAAAAAATGCGATCGCAGATTATGTCAATGAGTCGGCAAATCTTTCTAAATCGGCTTTTACATCTGAGAATATCTCTGTCGGTAACGGTTCAGATGAATTAATTCGCTCTTTACTAATCGCTAGCTGTGTTGGTGGAAATGGTTCAATCCTCGTCGCTAACCCAACTTTTTCCATGTACGGGATTTTGGCGCAAACTTTGGGGGTAAATGTAATTAATGTGGCAAGAAAAGAAGAAAATTTTGAAATTGATTTAAAAGCTGCCCAATCTGCCTTGGAAAATACCCAAAATCCTCCAATTAGGGCAATTTTTGTCGTTCATCCCAATTCTCCCACAGCCAATGCTCTGACAGATGCAGAAATTACTTGGTTGAAGAAACTGCCCGAACATATATTAGTAATAGTTGATGAAGCTTACTTTGAATTTAGCCAAAATACTCTCGTTTCCGAAATTCAAAAGCATCCCAACTGGGTAGTAATGCGGACGTTTTCTAAAGCTTTTCGTCTAGCAGCGATGCGGGTTGGTTACTGCATTGCCAATGCCGAATTAATTTCTGTTCTCGAAAAAGTTCGCTTACCTTACAATCTCCCCAGCTTTTCCCTTGCTGCTGCATTACTTGCTATCCAAAACCGCCAAATATTACTAGATACTATTCCTCAAACTATTGATGAGCGAGAAAAATTACAAACTACTCTCTCGCAGCAACCTCAACTAAAAGTATGGAATAGCGCAACCAATTTTATTTATCTAAAACCGCAAATTAAGGCTTCGTCTTCTAGTTCAATTTCAACCGAGGATTTTTTAGTCAATCTAACTCAAGAACTGAGAAGAATGGGCACTTTAGTACGTCACACTTGTGGAGGAATGAGAATTACAGTCGGAAGTCCAGAAGAAAATGCCCGCACATTAATTAGAATACAGACTGTTTTAGAAAAGTTATATTCCTAATATTTTATTTAAATATCCTCGATATTATCCTTCGATTTTACCGAAATATCAAACTTTTAGATATCTATGTTTAACCTAGTTTAATAATTGTATTTACCATCAACATGACTGCCCGAACGACGGACAATCGCAGCTGTTTGAGGTAGCACACCAACTAAAAAGGCAAATGCTTCATCAGGTAAACGACTCACCATCTCTGATGGAAAGTACTGTTCAAACTGTTCCAGAATCTTTTGAACTCGTTGTGCAGCAACCGAATTCTCTGTAATTTGCTTAATTAAACGAATCCATTGTCTTCTAATTAAATAAGCTTTTTGCCGCTCTTCATGGGTTTCTGGAGTCAATAATGAGAGATTTCCAATCGGTAAAACCCCCAAACAATCGCGATCGTAATCACCCCCAACAGCAGCTCCAGGACCTGCAAACTCCGCGTGATAGCGCTTAAATAGTATTAAACCATTCCGCCTGCGACTATTGACTACCAAGACTTTTCCACTATGCAACATTGTGAGGAATTCGGGGTACAACTGCTCTGTTCCGTTCGGAATGACTAAATATTCAAGGAAACTAGTGTCTGGGTAATAAATTGATACCATATAATCTTGATAGCGATAGTTTATTACGCTACCCGTGTGTTTTCAAATGTTTTCAACGTTTCGATTCTGGACGTACTATTTAGATACTAAATAACAAGTATTTAAAAGATTTCAAAATCCAGATCTTATAGTTATCAATACTTTCTGAATTATTCAAGTAAAGCTGACAATAAAGTGATATTTAATATTGCAGAATTACTTAGTAGTATTATTCTATGAGATTTAGTTACTTTTGTCTTGAATGGCACAACTTTTTTGTTAAAGTTTACATAAAGTTGAATATCCAGAATACAAAGTTAATGTAAGGAATCTTGTAAGTCTTTTTCGCGTGTTTTTACTGATGCCAGATACACAACTTACTTGATATGTGTAAAGGTTTAATATTTAGAAATCAGTTTGCGGTAAAGGACAAATTATTTAAAAAATCAAACATTAGCTTTAGTCTCCGAAGTCTTGAGTTTAGTAACTATATAATTTTATTAAGTGTTCGTTTATTAAATAGTTTTCTCTCGTAATTGTATTTCATAATTTATCTGACCAAACTTTTAGATAATAATTGAGATTACGAGCATAAATTTTTTGGTAAACATATTTATGAAATAATAAATATATTGTGAAATATAAAATACCAGATATTTGCATCAACAACTAGCTGAATCAAACAAACTTAAATATTATTTATATAAGAATTATAAATTATGAATTATGAAAATTATTGCCAGTCAGTTCTGGCAAGGTTATTTGTATTGCTGTTACCGAGAGGATGAGGGAAAAAATACTGGAAACATTGTCGGAAAGACTATGGAATAGGCTTCCGGCATTAAGCTCCGCTTATTGCATCGGTGGTGAGATGCTTGTGTAAGAGAATTTGGCGTGAGCGTCTAAAAACAACAGTATTGAGATTACCCTCAACTTTATGTACCCGGTATCCATGCTTAAAATATAACTGACGTGCTTGATAGTTACTTTCAATAACGTGGAGGTAAATATCTTGAAAACCCCATTCTTGGGCAAGTTTTTCGCATCCAGCAAGTAAATCAGAGGCAGCCCCTTGCCTGCGATAATCTGTATGTACAGCTAAATTCGACAAATAGGGAAAACTCTTAGCAACCTGTCCCCAGTTATCGCTAAAGCGCACCCCTAATTCGACAGTACCAGCCAAATTATTTGTTGTTGGATTTACATGAGTTGGGTTTGCATGAGTTGGATTTACATGAGTTGAATGAGAATCAACAGCTACCAAACAAAGATGGTGAGGTGCAGAAGATGTCAAGCGATGCCTCAAATCTTCATAAATACCCAAGCGTAATAGTGGGAAAGCCCATCCCCAAAAGCCATTTGGAGAATGAAAACTATCGGCAATAATCTGGGAAATGCCTTGTAAATCGGCAGATGTAGCTGCACGAACCTGGAAGCGACAAGACGCACTAGAATTCGTGGAAGTATCATGCTGTTGTTGAGATGGATGGAAAAACCAGGGTTTCAAGGTTAAGTTCGTGTAGTTGACGCAACGAAAATCTGTTCCAATATCCTAGAACACCAGTTTACTAAAAGGAAAACTCTTATGGGAATTAAACATAAAACTTTTTCTGGATAAGTGCAAGTAACTGACAAAAAATCTTGCCGAGAGATGGGATAAACAAGCATGTCTACACACACCAAAAATAATTAAAAATCCTCAATCTACCAAATATTGCCTTTGTTTCCTTAATTTCCCTAATGACATTCATAGCGATCGCTCAGTACAGTAGTCATTAACTTAAACAAATTAGCTAGTTATATGAGTATTGCTTATTCTTCTCAATGGGATTGTCCTTTGGTTTGCCAGCATTACAAAAGCCTTTACCCTAGTCTGGGGAGTAATTGTAGTTGCTAAATTTGTACTGGTTGTTTGACTAACACTATACTTTGCTAATTAATATTTCTTATACTTGTAATCTTTCTGACTCCAAAATGACCTTGTTTAATAAAATTTACCTGCAAGTGTTAGTGTTGGGGCTGAAGCGGGAAAACTTAATATGCGGATACAAATGGCTAGAGCTACTTGTCCTTGATGTTGTCCGCAACAGTAAATTTTCTTAGCTTGAGTGAGGTAAAGCCAAATTGGTAAACAAACGTTCGTTAAGAGGAACTCAAACGAATCACCAATAAAATTAGAGTGTATCAACGCAAACAGCAATCATCAAGGTGAAAAAAGGCTAAATCAAGTGAAAACAAGCTTTTGGCATCAGCAGTTATCTAGGAAACGTGTCTTTTCAGTCGAAATGTTCTGCTACCACCTACACTCAACTCAGTTTCATCCCAACTCAAGCAGTTTATTCTTTATTCAACTGCCGTTGCAGCAGGAAAACGGTGCATGAAATCCCAAGCAAACAGTAAGCCTAAAATTTTGGTTGTCGATGATGAACCTGACAATCTTGACTTGCTTTACCGCACCTTTTACCGTGACTACAAGGTGCTTAGGGCAAATTCTGGTCCTGCCGCATTGGATTTATTGGCTGATGAAGGAGATGTATCGGTAATTATCTCCGATCAACGAATGCCGATGATGAGCGGTACGGAATTTTTAAGTTTAACAGCTACCCAATATCCCGATATTATTAGGATTATTTTAACTGGCTACACCGATGTCGAAGACTTGGTGGAAGCAATTAATGCAGGTAAAGTATTTAAATATGTAACAAAGCCGTGGGAAGCTGAGGAATTAAAGGCTGTGGTTCGCCAAGCTTTGGATACCCATAATGTCCTCAAAGCCAGAACCCGCGAACTGACACGTACTTTGCGTCAAGAATCTTTATTAAATACCGTTACAAATACTATTCGCAGTGCCCTTGACTATCGGCAAATATTACAAACAATTGTCGATACTGTTGGTCATATGTTGGAAGTTGATGTTTGTCTATTACGTCCTTTTTGGGATGGGCAGTTGGCAGATGAGGGTTTTATTTATCAAAAACCAGTAGAAGCAATGGTTACGATAGAAGGGGGACAAAAAGTGATGATTTCGTCTTCCCAACCCTCCCCATCTGTGCTTGCAGAAACAGTATGGGAAACCCGTGAAGTTCAAGTAATTAATGATGTAGCTAACGACGATCGCATTTACGGTGATACTTCAGAACTAGTAGAGCGTGGGAATGCGTTTACGACGGCAAATATTAATTCGAGTGTAGTTGTACCACTAATTCTTCGGCAGGAATTAATGGCTGTATTGGCATTACACCAATGTCATAATAGTCGGGTTTGGGGCGATGATGAAGTTAAACTAGTGGTGATGGTTGCCGATCAAGCGGCTTTGGCGCTGTCACAGGCATATGCTTACGAACAAGTGCGATCGCTTGCAAAACGCGAGGCATTAATTAACACCATAACTACTGCGATTCGTTCGAGTTTGAACCAAGAAGAGATTTTTTCGGCAATTACCTACCAACTCGGACAAGCTTTACAAGTTGATGGCTGTGTGCTGTCGCTATGGACGGAAGAAGATGAGTATGTACGCTGCGTTGGTTTATACGAGAAAGTAGAAAATCCAGTTTTCGTAAGTTCTAATTCAGCAAATTCCAGTCAAGAAAATTCAACTATTAAAAATAGCAATTTACATCAGCAATTACCCCAGTCATCCTCACCAATTAAAGGGAATCCAATTCTGCAAGAAATGTTGCGGACACAGGAACCGGTAATAATAGGTGATATGCACGATTCTCCCCCAGAATTGAGCGGATTTGATTTGCCCCTAAGAGGGCGATCGCGTTCTTTGATGGTTGTACCATTATTGACAGATGGTAAAAGTATCGGCAGTATTACCCTGCGTCAAGACAACAAAGCGAGGAGATGGCAAGCATCGGAAGTGGAATTAGCAAAATCCGTTGCTGCACAAGCTGCAATCGCTGTACAGCAGTCGCGTTTGTATCAAAAAACCCTCGAACAAGCCGAACGTTTGCTGGAATCGGACAAGCAAAAAACCGAATTTTTCCAAAATATATCCCATGAATTTCGCACACCTATTACCCTAATTCAAGGTCCTTTAGAATCAGCAGTTGCCAACAAAGAGGGATTATCATATTCCCAAAGCGCGATCGCATTACGAAATTCTCGCCGCTTGTTACGTTTAGTCAATCAATTGCTAGATTTACAACGTCTTGATGCAGGGAAGATGCAACCAACTTTTCGTCCTTGCGACTTAATTGAATTTGTTAGCCAAATTATAGAATCTTTCCGTACCTATTGTGAGAAAAAAGGATTGCAATTAGTCAGCAATCTTCAAGAATCTCCAACGGTATATTTAGACATGGAAAAATTCGACAAAGTTGTATATAACCTGCTGTCGAATGCCATGAAATTCACCCCCGAAGGTGGTACAATTAGCGTTATTGTCGAATCAACAAGTGATAAGTGTGTTCTCCGAGTCAGAGATACTGGGATTGGCATTCGTCAAGAACAAATTCCCCACCTATTTGAACGCTTCCGTCAAGCCGAAGGTTCGGAAAATCGCTCCTACGAAGGTACAGGTTTGGGTTTAGCTTTAGTCAAAGAGCTTGCGGAAATTCATGGCGGTCATGTTACGGTTGAATCTGAATATGGTAAAGGTACTACATTTAGTATTTGGTTGTTACCTGGAAGCAAACATCTTCCCCCCGAATGCCTGCAAGATGCACCTGTAGAATTAAATAAGAGTCGTGCTAATGTCGAACTTGCTGATTTAGAACTAATTGAATCAGACGACAATAACGATACTGAATTAAATGATAATTTTGATAACTTTAATACTTCTGATGCCGTAATTCAAACAGGACACACTGTTCTAGTTGTTGACGATAACCCCGATTTGCGCGGTTATGTCTCCGGAATACTTCGTAACAATGGCTATAAAGTATACACAGCACGTAACGGTGATGAAGGTTTCCGCACAGCAGCAAAAATCCAACCAACTCTGATTGTGACAGACTTAATGATGCCATTAGTCACGGGATTAGAAATGATTGGGATGATTCGCAAAGAAGAGAAATTGAAAGGAACACCTGTCATTTTGTTAACTGCGAAAATTGATGAAGAAACCCGAATCGCTGGAACCGAATTAGGTGCTGATGCCTATTTAGCAAAACCCTTTAACGATCGCGAATTATTAGCAGAAGTTCGTAACCTTATAGCACTCAAAGCAAACGAACGAAGAGTTCTAGAATTAAATACTTACTTAACAGAATCAGTATTGCAACGATTTTTACCACCAGCTTTAGTCCAAAAAGCCGCAGATGGGAATTTAGTATTAGATTTACGACCGGAACCGCGTTTAATTACTGTGTTGTTTAGCGACATTGTTGGATTCACCCAACTCTCAAATACATTGCGATCGCGTAAAGTTGCCGAATTGCTCAATGAGTATTTGGAAATAATGACGCGAGCTATATTTAAGAATGGTGGAACCGTTGATAAATTTATGGGAGATGCTATTTTAGCCCTATTTGGTGCGCCAGAAGAACTTACACCGAATGAACAGGTACGACGTTCGATTAATACAGCCAGAGCAATGTTACAAGGGCTTGAGGAACTAAATCGACGTTGGCAGGAACAAGGTATATTTGATAGCGATGGGCGAAACGGCTTACAATTTCGTTGTGGCATTCATCAAGGTACAGCAGTTGTCGGGATGTTTGGAAGTGCTGAACGTGCCGATTATACCGCAATTGGTCCCAGCGTGAATATTGCAGCCCGGTTGCAGCAAGCCGCCACCCCTGGTAGTATACTTGTCTCCGCAGCAGTCGCAGATTACTTGCAAGACGAGGAAATTACTAAAGGTAGTCCGCTCGAATTAAAAGGAGTCGATGAAACAGTTTTAACCTTCGTTGTGACACCAGAAGTCGTCGCAAATCGCTAAAATGGTTCATGGTTAATAGTTAGTGATTAATAGTTTAGTGGTATTTGTCTCAATCAATACCGGATAGCGATTAATAAACAACGAATATAAAATAACCAATATAAAATAAAAATAGCGACTTTAAAGAGGCAAATGGCTGAATCGGTTGCCGATAAAACTCCAACTCCAACTGTATCAGTTCGGCAACATGTCGATCCACCCGGTTTGTGGATTGCCATTTTGTCGTGTTCGGTAATGCTTCATGCATCAGCATTTTTACTATTGCGATCGCTCACGTTTGATTCATACACTCCCAAAAAAACATCTACAGCAATCCCGATTGATTTTATCCAGGAGAGAAAAACCCGGATAAAACCAGGGATACGAAATGCACAAAAACTAAAATCAACCATACCAATCAAAACGATAACCCAACCTCCACAAGCACCAAAAATATCACCTCAAAAAGTCCAACCAGTGATTCCTGTAACTCCACAACAGGATGCGTTAGCGAAGCTTACCGAAGGTATCGCTTTTGCTAATCCTCGTATTGCCAAAAAAAGCACTACCCCAATCCCAAAAACTAATCCAAAAACTAATCCAAAAACTAATCCAAAAACAAAACCTCCCATCAAGCAACAAGTAAAAAGCCAATTAGAACAGCAATTTCAGCGAGAAATTGCCCAACAGCAACGTCAGCAAAAACTAGCAGAACAACAATTCCAGCGACAAATTGCTGAACAAGAACGTCAGCAGCAATTAGATCGACAACAACGTCAACAAAGAATTACGCAACAAGAATTAGCAAAGCAAAAACTTCAGCAGCAATTAGAGCAACAACAACGTCAACGGGAATTAGAAGAAAGGCAGCAACAACAGCGTCAACGGGAATTAGAAGAACAGCAGCAACAACAACGTCAACGGGAATTAGAAGTACAGCAGCGACAAAATAATGCTGATCGAGAAAAATTACCATCTCCTCCGAATATTGATAAAACAGCACCAGGTAGAGGCAGAATAATTAAACCGGGAGAAGACATTGCGACTGGAGAAGGCAAACCTCTAGATGGTAATGGAGGATTTTTGACGGCAAATCTTTCTGTTCCAGGTAAAGAAGAACAGGATCGAGTATTAAAAGTCACTCTAAACGGTTCCTACGCAGAGCCATTAATTAACAGAAAAAAATCATTGCGATCGCTCGATGGAGAACTAATTACACAGCCAATAAACTGCCCTGTATGGTTGTTCATCAATGAGCAAGGTACAATATCCGAACCTCAACCTGGTTCTCCCGGAATCTTAGCGATACCCAAAGGTATATCGGAACAACAAAGGGTAACATGCCAGAAATATGCTGAAGAATACTTTAAAGATGCAAAATTTAAACCTGCTGTAGACAAAGATGGCAAAAAACCACCCATGAGCCAACTACTGGTAAATATTACAATACAACCAAATGTCGGAGGTAATAGGCGATCGCAATAAAACACTTGATTTTTCTTTGATAACAATGCTATTATATATAAGTTGAAAATTTTATTAAGTTAAAAGCTTACAAATTCGCTCGCGGGTGTAGTTTAGTGGTAAAACCTTAGCCTTCCAAGCTAATGATAGGGGTTCGATTCCCCTCACCCGCTTATTAGTTTGTATATCAGACTTTTTTAGTCTTTATTAATGCCTTTGGAAACCTGCACGCTACACTCTCAAAGAGAGGTACGGAGGATAAATAATACCTCCAATCGACTCCATCAAGAACCAAAAAATTTGATTAGAGAACTCCACAGAAAGAAATGCTCAATGTCATGTCATTCTGTAGCTTGCTTCCCGTAGAGTAGCGCGTAGTTTACTTCTCCGTTTCGGAGTACGTTCCTTATAGCATGTTTGAAAAGTTTTAGGATGTATAAATTGTCATTCTGAGTGGAGCTTTGCGGAACGTACGCGCTACGCGTTGCCGCAGGCTAGAATCTAGAGTTTAGCCTACGTACTGAGATGCTACCCTACGGGAAGTCTTTCGCCTACGTTCCTCAGCATGACATAGAAGGAGACTTTTCAAACACCCTCTTAGCATGACAACACAGGATCATTCATTTTGTGGCTTACTCTTATTATTTTGCAGGTCAAAATTTGGTAGATACCCTGCCTTAATAAATCGTTATTATTCACCCATTGCAACTTTTACCTTCTGGAATTCCAAATTTTTGGCACCAGTCAGAATTGCCCCATCCCACCTTACATCACAAATATCAGCACCAAATAAATTCACTCCCATCAAATTTGCACCAGATAAATTTGTGTCGCAAAGAACAGCTTTCTGTAAATTACTACCCATCAAATTTGCACCGCACAAATCAGCTTCACGCATACTAGCTGCTGTAAAGTTAGCAAAATATGCTTCACTATGATGCAACTTTGCTGCATTCAAATTAGCATTTAGTAAATTAGCGCCATTTAGATTTGCACCATACAAATTAGCACCAATCAAACCCGTATTATTCAGGTTTGCTTTACCAAGTTTAGCACCTTGCAAATTCGCCAAAAATAACTTTGCCTTGGATAAATTAGCAACCTTCAAATTAGCCGATCGCAAATCAGCTTTGTAAAGATTAGCACTAGACAAATTCGCACCACGTAAACTTGCCTTTGACAGGTTGGCAGTTTGTAAATTAGCACCGCAGATCCAGGCACGATTTAGATTAGCTTTGTTCAAATTAGCACCACGTAAGCTAGCTTTATGTAAATTAGCTTCGTATAAAATAGAACCAACAAGTTGGCAATTATCAAGAGTAGATTCAGTTAAATCAGCACCCCGCAAATCAGCACCACTCAAATCAGAGCCACGTAAATCTAAGTGCTGCAAGTTAGCTCCCCGCAAATCAGCACTACGAATATCCATATTGCGAAGATCGAGTTTGTTATGTCCCGTATCTTTGAGGGGGTTTCGTCTAGCAATAACAGTCAAAGCAGTCTGAATATCAGTAGAAACTCGTACTTGTTCGTTTTCGGGATCCAATCGCAGGTTTTGCGTTACAGCATTTTCGCGAACAAAAGCTGTTAAAATTTCCATAACAGTCCAGTGCTGTTGGGAAGATTCGCGAGCTACACCCTCCAATGCATAAATAGCACCAGTGCGTGTGGCAACGCTTTCGTGTCCTAACTGGGTAATAGCAGTCATAAAACCCTCTTTAACCAAACGCTGTTGCGCGATTTGAGTAGTTCTCATGTTAATTTCATTACTTTTCTCTGCTGCGATCGCACTTCTACCCATCGCTTCTGCTCTCTTAGCTGCATAATAAGCATTGAGCATCACTGCAAACCCTAAAAAGAAGGTTGCGCTAGTCATCAACGCTTGGTTCGTTGCTTCGATTTTTTGCCGCTCCGATAATTGGCGGTTTTTAGCCAAAAACAGCGAAAATAAACCAGGTGATATGGTAAAAATTGCTGCGATCGCAATTAACCGACTTTTCAAAACGTCTGTCTTATTCGCAGACATAGCAGAAGTATTCCTCAAAACACAGAATTACTACGTATACAATTGGGAAAATGAATATACCATTTATCTTGAAATTTCAATATCTGCCCATCGGAACAACTAACAATGCGGTTGCTCAATTTTACGAGATGAGGCATTTTAAGACTTCGATATTAATACCGAATTAATACTGAAAATAGTCCGTAGCAACACCTGATGAGGATAATCACTAAATAATACTTCACTATTCAAATTAGTAACAGTACTTGCGTAAAAAAAAATCATGCATCAATTGATATTTTCAGTTTTGTATTGTCCAGTTTTGTATCCCTGAGATTTGCACCATCTAAATTTGTACCATCCAGATTTGCACTAGTTAAATTTGCAAGAAATAAATTCGCTTGATACAAATTTGCCCCTGTAAGATTTGTAGCAACTAGATTCGCAGCACCTAAAATTCCTTGTGACAGGTTTGCTTGACTCAAATTAGCACCCGATAAATTTGCTGCACTCAGTACAGTACCACATAAATCCGCTCGAATTAAACTCACTCCAGCCAAGTTTGCTCGATATAAAATCACTCGCTGTAGGTTTGCATTATCTAAATTAGCTCCTCGAATATCTACGTAACTCAAATCAAGCATTTCTGGGTTTAAATCTGGACTTAAATCTTGACTTAAATCTTGACTTGCATCCCTTCTTCCGATTACCGTAAGTGCAGCCTGAATATCAACTCTAATGGTTGAAGTCTGATTTGAACTATTCTTTAATAATTCCGAACTTTGGAATCTTTTTTTGTATTCAGTTGAAGCTAGACTTCGCACAAAGTTTGCGAGGATTTGCATTCCTTCCCAATGAAACTGAGGATGAAACAGAACAATTTCTTCTAACTCGTAAATCGCGAATACACGAGTTTTTAGTTCTTTAGTAGCTAATTGTTTAATAGAATGTTTAAAGCGATGTTTCTGCATCATCCTTTGATTTATTTATATTATTTCTCAGCAAAAAAAATCTGGACAATCATAGTAGATACATACTTAATTAAGAAGTAGACACTAATAATTACCATTAATTGCATAATGTACGCTTCCGTAAGTACAAAAAATTTATACCAACTAAGATTATATAAAAAAAGATTAAAGATTGTCAAAGTTATCCGGATTTGAAGCAATAATACCAGAAAGATAAAACCGACAAGTAAGTATCTACGAAGTCTAAACAAAACCTACTTTGTGATTAAATTTGCTTCCTATATTTTTCTCCGGCGAAGTAAAAATATATTTTAGGGATGCAGCGAGAGCGAGATTTAGGATGAGATTCACATCCCCGATTTCTGGGGATATTATAGATGTAACATATCTAGTTTGTATAGGTTTTCAGGTACTATCATTGTACGGTAATTGCAACCTGAAATCTCCTGTATTCGATATATTAGGATATATTATTACTCAAAATTATCATTGAAATTTATTTTTGAATCAAATGTACCAAAAATCACAAACTACAAAAAAACTGCTTTTAATTGGTGGAGGTCATAGTCATGCAATAGTACTGCGATCGCATATAAATAATCCACTTCCAAATATTAATTTGAGCTTAATTTCTGAAAACTTAGAGACTCCCTACTCAGGAATGTTACCCGGACATATTGCTGGCTTTTATACCCATGATGAATGTCATATTAATTTGCAGCATTTAACTAACCTTGCTGGAGCAAAATTCTATATTAACCGAGTAATTAACTTGGATTTAAACAATAATAGAGTATTTTGTGAAAACCTGCCACCGATAGACTTTGATATTTTATCAATTGATATTGGTAGCATTCCCGCAAGTCTCACAGTTACAGGAGCAGAAGAATATGCAATTGCAGCAAAACCGGTAAAAAGATTATTAGCTGAATGGGAAAAATTATGTAATGAAATTCAAGATTATCAATCATCTGTACGCATAGGAATAGTTGGTGGAGGTGCTGGTGGAGTTGAATTAGCTTTAGCAATGCAGGCAAAATTAACTAATGAAAGAGAATTAGAAATACACTTGTATAATCGCGATCGCAATTTAATGTCTAGCTATGATTATTCTATCCAAAAGTTGATGAAAAAGGTTTTGTTACGGCGAAATATTAAATTACATTTAGGAGAAACTGTATCAAAATTAGAGAAAAAGTCAAAGCAGGGAAACATAGATAAAATTAACTTAACTTGCGAATCTGGGTTGAGTTTGGAGTGCGATCGCATTTTTTGGGTAACGCAAGCTTCAGCACCACAATGGTTAACAACAACCGGATTAACAACAGACAAAAAAGGTTTTATATTAATTAATAATAAATTACAATCTGTATCCCATCCTCATATATTTGCCTCTGGAGACATTGCAACAATGGTAAATCATCCTCATCCAAAAGCAGGTGTCTTTGCCGTTCGTCAAGGCAAACCATTATTTAATAATCTGCGAAGGTATATATTCGGTGAAACACTAAAAAGCTATATTCCCCAGCGAGATTATTTAAGTTTAATTGGTACTGGTGATGGCAAAGCTGTGGCAAATCGCGGTAATTTCACATTACCACCGAGTCGATTATTATGGTTTTGGAAAGATTGGATAGATCGGAAATTTATGCAGCAATTTAAATAAACAAGATTCTTAAGTCTTTCCATTTATTTTCCCCCCTTGGCTCATGGGGGTTAGGGAGGATGATTTCCGGGATATGAAGGGAAATCAGACTTGCGTGTACAGTGTAGCCCTTTATAAGGGGGAGGGAACTGTATTTCTAGCTTCTCCCAAGGGGCTGCGGTGTAGACATAAGTACTC
>NZ_NTFS01000449.1 GCF_002289455.1 Brunnivagina elsteri CCALA 953 | reverse complement strand
CACTCTCAACTACACCCCTAAATTCACAATAATATATTTTCGTGGAAAACTCCAGTTCTCAAAATGGACGAGGTTTATCAGAGCAAATACACGATATTTTCAAGCATTACACAGACATATTTGAGCCTGTGGCATTAGATGAAGCATATCTCGATGTCAGCGAAAATAAACAAAATATACCTTATGCTTCCACGATAGCTAGGTTAATCAGAGCAGAGATATTTGCCCAAACCACCCTCACTGCATCAGCTGGAGTATCCATCAACAAATTCCTAGCAAAAATAGCATTGAGTATAAATAAACACAACAGTATGAAGGTTATTATACTTAAAGATGCCGAAGCTTTTGTGGAATCATTACCTATCGAAAAGTTTCACGGTATCGGTAAAGTCACAGCCGCTAAAATGCAATCGTTGGGTATTTTTACTGGGGCAGATTTGAAAGAGCGATACCACAAAGTGGTCGCCAAGGGCATCGCACTCAGAATTGGTAAAATATTTTGGTAAAGCAGGAAATTATTACTACGCCAGTGGCACAGCTTCCTGGACTTCATGAACAAGACTTGTGGGTCGGACTGAAAACAGTAGTTATGGTAGTGCGTACGATTCAGCATTGGAATAAAACTACCCATGAGGTACAATTTTACATCACCAGCCTCGCCAGTGATGCGAACAAAATTAGTAGTGCAATTCCACAGCATTGGGGAATTGAAAATTCTGTTCATTGGACATTCATCCTCACCGAAGGTGAGGATGAATGTCCAATTCGTTCTATGCACAGCCCACAGAATTTTGCTTTTAAACGCAGAGGTTCGCGGAGGTTCACGCAGAGTTGCGCGGAGAGGATATTGAGAGTGCGATCGCAATCCTCAATAAATCTCAAAAAAATTGCTCGTTTTCCGAAATCGCTGTCGATGGGTTTGTAGTAGTAATTAAGATAAGCAACTTATACTGAACTCTCTATACCGAAAACTCAGGGGATTTACCCCAATGCTTTTAAAGAACCTAGTCAGAAAACTAGGTTCTTTGCTTTTGGAGACTTATAGATAATTAAATATCCCAATTTAACTGACTCAGGCATTAAATTCTGCTAAATACTTTTCTGCTTCCTTGCATAATATATCGTGATATTTACCATTACTTGCTAATAATCCACCCCATTGATTGGCATCTCCTGTATTATATTGCAGCAGCGAATTCTCGTAGTTTGTATATAATCCCCCTGCTTCACTTAAGATTAATTCTGGTGCGGCAATATCCCAATCTTTGGGGGCAGATTTACCTGACAGCGAAATATAAACATCTGCTTGATGTTCTACTATTGAAGCGATTTTACAACCGATGCTACCAAGGTTTTTATGGGTTTTACATGGTAATTTACTTAAGATATAATCTAATGCTGGGCTACGATGGGAACGACTAACTAGTACGCTTAAGTCTTCAATTTTCTTTTCTGTGGAGACTTGCAGTTTTTGCGTTTTTCCATCCCGTGTTTCTACAAATGTTCCGTCTCCTTTTGTTGCATAATATATTTTTTCTAACTCAGGTACGGCAACTAATGCTAATACTGGACGACCTTTTTTTACTAGTCCAATATGTATTGCATATTCTCCTGTTTTATCAATAAAATCCCGTGTTCCATCCAAAGGGTCAATTATCCATACAAATTCATTTTTTAGTTGTTCCCCTTGATAAGTCTCTTCACTAATATACCCAAAGTATTCTGTTCCCAATTCTGCCTGTAGTTGTTCAATTAAGTAATTGCTAACTGCTATATCTGCGGCTGTCACTGGGTCATCAATTTTACCATCTTTGTACTGAATATCTAAATTTTGTTTTCCAGTACCTGTATAGAATGAACGGAGTAACTTTGCTGCTTCCCAAGTAATCGGACGAGCAATTTCTAATATTTCTTTTGGTGTTTTCATACTTTTTTGGAATATTGCGATCGCAAACCTATTATTTACACTTTTTCAAGCTTTTGTAAATTTTTATTTAAAAGAAGAATTTTTGGGTCATCTTGAGCGATAATTATTTTATGAAGTTGAAATTTAATATAATTGGGGCTTTGTAATTTTTTTAAAGATGTCAATATTCCCATTGTCAAAAAACTCAACTCCCAACTAATATTAGCATTTCGCAGGCTCAATGTAAACGAAATTTTTACAAAAATTCATTATATTTGGATTGATATTTCTCTTCCCATGTTGATTCTATCTTGGATTGAGCATCCAGCGACGAGTCCCAAAAAATTGGCAGGAATAGGCTGCAATTTCAGCAGATAAAGAAAGTGCTTCGGGAAAATCTTCACGTAATATGTAATGACAGAATGCACCGTGAAAGATATCTCCAGCACCTAGTGTATCAACTGGTTGGATATTTGGTACATTAATGAATGACCTTATCCCTAAATCAGAACTGTTTGAGGAGAAATCCGGGATTAAATATTCAATCGGATTTTCACCGTGGGTAATCGCGATATGTGGTATTTTGATTTTGCTGAGGTAAGTAAAAACTTCTTCGCTAGTATAACAATTGGGAGGATAAAAGTTTGCCGAACAAATAGCATAATCAACAAAAGGTAATATCTTTTCAAATCCAGGTTTCCAACTTCCAGCATCAAGAACAACCGGGATGTTTTTAGATTTCGCAAGTTTAGCAATCTCGCAACCGACTTCTATTTGATGTCCATCTATAAGAACAATATCAAAAAACTCAATACTTTCAATAACATCTGCGGGTATAGCTTGCTTATTAACTGAATTGTTGACTGCGTTGATAGAAATAACTGCTCTTTCACCAGTTGTTTTGGTGACAATGATTGAAGAAACTGGGGGTGGATTTTGATTTTTTGGTTCTAAGTCGATAAGATTAATTTGGTGATTTGGATTCACTATACAATTTTCTAAATCACTGTGAATTAATTGCGTCATCGGATGGGAACCAACTACAGCTAATATTGTTGCTGTGTTTCCCAAATGGTTGAATGTCACTGCTGCATTTGTCGCTGGACCACCCGCAGCAATGGTATAATCTAAAGCTACTAGTTTTTGGTTATTTTCGGGTGGTGAATTGGCAAGGTATATTAAATCTAAGGTGCTTAAGCCTATGAATAATCCGTTCATTAGGTAATTGTTAATAGATAAATATATGACAAGAGATAAAAACCGCAGATAGACGCAAATTTAGACGCTAATCTGCGAGAAGTCTCGCTAGCCTACGGCAACCTCTCCGATGTACGCTCGTCTAATGCGGCTACCTTTGGAAGTCACTCCGTGCCTACCCGCAGGGTACGCGGATAAATATGAATTAATAAGGATAGATGGAAATTGTACCTTACTCAAATACAAAATCCTACAATGATTATTCTTTATCCCTACTCCCTAACCTAAAATATGGAAATTAAACCAGGTACACTTTACGTTGTCGGTACTCCGATTGGTAACTTAGAAGATATTACTTTTCGGGCTATACAAACACTGCAAAACGTCGATTTAATTGCGGCTGAAGATACTCGTCATACTGGGAAATTATTACAACACTTCCAAATTAAAACACCTCAGATTAGTTACCATGAACATAATAGCAGTAGTCGCGTCCCAGAGCTATTAGAAAAACTAACCGCAGGAAATGCGATCGCACTTGTATCTGATGCGGGAATGCCTGGTATTTCCGATCCTGGATATGAGTTAATTAAAGCTTGTATTGATGCTGGTATCTCGGTTGTACCTATCCCTGGTGTCAGTGCGGTAATTACGGCTTTATCTGCAAGTGGTTTACCTACTGATAAATTTGTATTTGAGGGTTTTCTACCACCAAAAACTCACCAAAGACGGGAACAGTTAGAAATTCTCAAGATAGAAACCCGCACTTTAATTTTCTATGAATCACCGCACCGTTTGCGAGCAACTTTACAAGACTTTGCAGAAGTTTTGGGAATGGAACGTAAAATTGTTTTAGGAAGGGAATTAACGAAGTTTTATGAACAATTTTGGCGAGGTTCAATTGGTGATGCTTGTAAGTATTATCAAGAAAAAGAACCACAAGGAGAATTTACTTTAGTTGTTGCGGGATTAGAAGCAAATAAACCTCAACTTTCCGACGAGGAAATTGTTGTAGAACTCAAAAAAATCATGAGTCAAAAAGTATCGCGATCGCAAGCAAGTCGTCAGTTAGCAAATCTGACTTCAATTAACCGTCGTCACATTTATCAAATTGCTTTGGCAATTGAACTTACGGATGCTGATACAGAGGATGATTAGTTAACATTTAATCTCGACATATCACCAGTAATCAAACCTTTTTGAATCGCAATGGTGACAGCTTGAGTGCGATCGCGTGCCTCTAATTTATGTAAAATTGCATGGACGTGGACTCTTACCGTCCCAGATGTAATATAAAGTACATTTGCTATTTGTTGATTTGTTTGACCTTCCGCTAATAACAAGAGAATTTCCTGTTCTCTCTGTGTTAGTGGATTTACTGAACTGAGAGTATTTGATACTTCTTCTAAATTCAGACATGTGGAGTTGGATTTAAATTGAGAGCGAATTTCTTTGGTTGCAGTTTCATCCCACCACGATGCACCAGCTGCGACAGAACGCAATGCTAATACCAATTTTTCTGCGGGTATTCCTTTCAAACAATAGCCTTGAGCACCAGCTTCAATCAAGCGAGAAATCAGTGCTTGTTGGGAATGGGAAGTCAAAATCAATACAGGTAATTTGGGATGTTGCTGTTTAATTTGACGACAAGCTTCGATACCTCCGATTCCTGGTAATCCCACATCCAACAGTACGATGTCAATAGGACATTGGGAAACTAGCTCTATGGCAGTTTCTCCATCTTCAGCTTCCCCTACAACTTCTAATCCTGGTTCCTGTTGCAATCTGACACGCAACCCCAATAAGAACAGTTCATCATCCTCAACCAAGAGGATTTTTAGTCCAGTAGATGGCATTTTCCAACTATTCTATGA
>NZ_NTFS01000448.1 GCF_002289455.1 Brunnivagina elsteri CCALA 953 | reverse complement strand
GGTCAGGGGTAAGGGGCAAAAAAGAAGAATTGTTTCTTTACAAATTCCCAATTCCCAATTCCCAATCCCCTATCCTTGATGTATTGGGTTATCTTTTGGGTTTACCAATCGTAATAACTTTTGCTTAATTTGGGCATCGAAGACTTCCCATTTCATTTTTGCGTAGTTGGAATTTTCATTTCCACCAGATAAAAATCCCATTGGAATCTCAAAACCACCTGCGCTGGTTCTTCCTCCACCAAAAAAGCGTCCACTACTATCCTGCCCAAAGGCTTCTTTGATAAACTCATCGGGATCGAGGGTTAGTTTGGTTGTTCGCAAAGAACCAATAACTATTTCGAGTTCTTCGTCTTCGTCGTGAACTATGCCATAAACTACGGCAGTATGGACATTTTCCTCGGTGACGATAAAATCTGCCGCTTGGGGAATGGCATCGCGATCGTCGTAGCGTAAGTACCCAACTCCAGCGATGGAAAAGTTATTTTGAATGATGCGATTTTTGAGCGATCGCTCGATCACGTCCATCACTCTTTTGGAACGATTAGCTTGCAGTACCGCATTCAGTAGTTGAACATCGCAAAAGCGACTCAAATACCCAGCTGCGATAAAATCTTCTTCCTGCGCTTGCATCAAACGATCGGTATCGGAACGCAAGCCATGCATTAAGGCGGTTGCACATTTGACGTGCTGACTAATACTATTATCCAGAGATAATAAACCTGACTGGAGATACTGAGTAAAAATGGTTGCAGTTGAGCGGACGGCAGGACGAATATCAATAAATTCTGATTTTAATTCACCTTGTAAACTGTGATGGTCGATGACAGCGATTAATGGTATTTTTGCTTGCTGTACTACTGACAATAACTGGGAAGTCGTTCCTTGATTATCAATTAATATAAAGCCTTGGTACAAAGATAAATCTTTACTTTTTAAAGTTGGTAGTGCCCAACGTTGAGCAGGTAATCCTGTCAGTTTGACTAATGCGATATTTTCCTGGTGGCTGAGGGTGCCAGCATAAACTATTTCACATTTGATATCATACTGTTGGGCGATGAGCTGGTAAGTCCAAGCCGAAGATAACGCATCTGGATCGGGAAAATCTTGTAAAACTATTAGATGACGCTCGTGTCGATGTCCCAAAAGCGTCAAACGTAGCTCTTCTGATTTTTGATAAGCCAAATAGTTATTGCGTTGCCCTAAAAACGTGTTCGTTTCTCCCGTGATTACATTCGCGGGATTTTTGACAAGGGGAACGTCAACATCTATGTCAACTTCTTCAGGAGATGAATCTTTAGTCAATGGAAAAGTCTCAAGCTGAGAAATGGGAGAGTTTAATTGCATAGGAAACTAGTTTTAGTTTAAGTGATGCTCCTTAACAACCTCGACAAAAGACTAAAACCAGAATTTCTGGCTTTAGCTACACACCATCTATGATCTTCGCAAAAATATTGGCAAATTGCACATTAATTATGCAAATTGGCTCAAGCTGGAATGGGTGAAATCACTTGTTGGTTTTCACTCTTCTTCTCACTAATAGCAGTTCCCTGTACAAAAAAACAATGAAACAGAGGCACAAAAGACTTTTTCAGCTTTTTACCCTGTAGAAAAAATTTTGTTATGTGAACATGGGTTTGAGCATCGCCGTCAATTATAACAGGATGCTCTTCTCCATATTACTGGGCTAAAAAATAAAGAAAATATAGAGCAAATGCACGCTGCCAAACACCGCATTCGCTTGTACCGATATTTTTACCGAACATTTAGAGCGACAGAAGTGACATAATTGCCAGTCGAGCCAATCTTTTGCAAAAATATTTAGACGCACAGTTGTCTACGACGATAATATGAGCTAAACTCTAAAAGTTCGTCGCTAAAATTTGTAAAGGACGGAACAGTTCCGATTGCCCCCAATTGCTTTACATTACTTAATGTCTAGCTGGAGAAAGGACTTACAGACCAATAACGTACTTTTGCCATTCATTGTGCGTTCCGGTTTTGAGATGCTTGCTAACTTCAAAGTAAAGGCTGCTGTAAGGTCTGCGAGGGGAATGACGTAGAGGCATACGAGCCTCCTGTGGTGTTCGACTGCCTTTTTTGACATTACATCGGACACAAGCCGTGACAATGTTTTCCCAAGAGTCACCACCACCACGCGATCGCGGAATCACGTGATCGAGCGTCAAATCATCTCCCATGCAACCGCAGTATTGACAACTGTGACCATCACGGTGAAGTATATTTCGGCGAGTAAGAGGTATTTCCTTGTAAGGGACGCGAACATAATGCCGCAACCGAATCACTGTGGGAAGCGGGAAGTCAGCGTAAAGGAATTTGCCATTATGTTCTACTTGTTCTGCTTTGCCCTTGATTAGTAGAACGGCGGCACGTCGCCAGCTCGTTATATTGAGCGGTTCGTAAGAGGCGTTTAGGACTAAAACCTTCCCCATTGATAAAAACTCAAGGTATTAGTTTTACATATATTAACACGAATATAACCTGAAGAGGAAGATGAGGATAATTTATACATCCTGAAAATAGTGGAAAAAAACTTATCCTAACTGAGGGTAAAGTCGAGAATCAAGCTACCTTAATTAACCTACTTTATACAAATAGTTTTTTTGCGATAGGGGACTTCCAGAGAATAAAATATTCAAATCGTATACTTACCAATAGTATCACGCGAAGGGTGGGGAGACCCTTCGGATTCGCCACTTTGACGGGACGGAAACCGACACCGCCAAGTGGACTCACCCCACCCCTGCAATTATGGAGAATTTATTTCTTTAGACATCGACCGAATTTAATTATACGTTCCCCATAACCCTTGTCGTGCCTCCGCATTGCTACGTCTCTACGTCTTTTTCGGAGATGTCTTTTGTGTTCCCTAAGGGGAGATTAATGCGGAGGCATATCCTACATCCGGGTTTAGGAAAGAGAAATAAAAGCATACAAACACTTTGTGAAATCATGAGTGGGTAAGTAATTATTGATTTTTCTCGATTTTTTGTAACATTTTGTTATGTATTCGGTTCGATTGCTCTTGTCTCAATTGCATATCGAGGATAAACTTCCAGATTATTCCGAAGAGTTTCCTTGCGGTTGAATATATAATCACCTGGAAACAAAGAGTGTGGTGTGATAGGAGCAAGTGAATATGTTGAGCCATGAGCAGCAAACAAGTATTGTATCTTACCCGCAATGCGATACCTATGCTTGGTATTCCCAGCGTGCTTGGGTTGAAATCGACTTGGCAGCGCTTTCCCATAATGTTAAACAATTGCGACAGTTATTGTCGCAAAAAACACAATTAATGGCAGTAGTCAAAGCCGATGCATATGGACATGGTGCAGTCAGCGTTGCCAAAACAGTACTGGAGTCGGGAGCCAGTTGGTTGGGAGTTGCCACAGTTCCAGAGGGTATTCAATTGCGGGAAGCTGGTATAAAACCGCCAATTTTGGTATTAGGAGCAGCCCAAACAACCGAACAAATTCATGCGATCGCTCATTGGGAACTTGAACCCACCCTATGTAGTCCTAAGCAGGCATTAGTATTTTCAGATATTCTCGAAACGATTGATGTTGATGCTACTCTACCAGTTCATGTTAAGCTGGATACTGGTATGTCACGCTTGGGAACTAACTGGCAGCAAGCAGTTGAATTTATCCAGTTAGTTGAGCGACTCCCACATTTACGCATAGCTAGTATATATTCCCACCTTGCAACTGCCGACAGTCCCGATCCGACTATCATGAATCTTCAACATCAACGCTTTGAAGATGCGATCGCACAAATTAAAGCTTTGGGAATAGAACCACCATGCTTGCACTTTGCCAACTCCGCAGGTACTTTGACTAACAAAGCTTTACATTACGATATGGTAAGAACTGGACTTGCTATTTATGGACATTATCCAGCCGAACATTTGCGTCATACGGTGAATCTCAAACCTGTCATGCAAGTAAAAGCACGAGTCACTCAAGTAAAAAATATTGCGGCTGGTACTGGTGTTAGTTATGGTTATAGGTATATAGCTCCCCATGATATTCGTCTGGCTGTAGTCGGTATTGGCTATGCAGATGGCATCCCGCGCAATTTATCGAATAAAATGCAAGTATTAATACGTGGTCAGCTTGTACCTCAAATAGGCTCGATCACAATGGACCAAATCATGCTCGATGTTAGTAACATTTCCGACATTCAAGAAGGGGAAGTTGTGACATTGCTGGGACAAGATCGAGATCGACAGATTACCGCAGACGATTGGGCAAACGAGCTAGGTACAATCTCTTGGGAAATTCTTTGCTCCTTCAAACATCGCTTACCTCGTGTAGCTGCGGACTAGAAAATTGCTGTGGGGAGACAAATTATCTTTGTCCTCTTCCCAATTGTTTTATAATTTGCTATAGTTATTTTTCATGCGGATATGGCGAAATTGGCAGACGCGCTAGATTTAGGTTCTAGTACCGTAAGGTGTGAAGGTTCAAGTCCTTTTATCCGCATTTATAAATTTTAATAATCAAGTTTTGGAAAGTCAGCTTCTCAAAGTTGGCTTTTTATTTTGGTTTGTTGAGACAATCCGATTTGAGAATGTGGTGCGATATACCTTTGGTATTAAGCTTTGCTTATTGTAGAAAATTCCCAACCCCAAGTAAGTTTTTCTAAGTGGATAATCGTCACAAAACATATATTCAATTCTAGTAAAAATATCACCAATTAGTTGCGATCGCAAAATTTGACTTTTCACAACTATTTGATACTCTAATTTTGTAGACAAAAGTAGTTTTAATCTTCTCAGGCAAGATAATAGATAAAGCGTATTGTATAAAATTTAACTTTAATAATCCGTTTTGTGGCAATACTATAAAATCTGGTAAGGAATGAGGATTTAATAACCTACAACTTTTGATTTGATTTGGAATGGTGCGTTACGCTGCGCTAACACACCCTACTTTTGAGACTTTTGCACTTTATTTAATCCGCG
>NZ_NTFS01000447.1 GCF_002289455.1 Brunnivagina elsteri CCALA 953 | reverse complement strand
AATATGGCGCAAGCTCAACGGTTGTGTTCCTTTGGGTTAGACACACTTCAGCAACTTTTTAGAATGAAATAGCCCTGGTGGCACCTCCCCTTACTAATGGGAGGTTGGGAGCGATCGAAATAATGTGCGACGTAACTTGTGAACAACGACAAATCTAATTGATTTAATCAAAAAAAACGATTACGAAAATTTACCCTAATTTCCATAATTAGACTTTGCACTTCCTATTATTATTATTAATAGTGCTATTAAGCAAGACCCTTGGCTATCACGGGGTCCAATATTCCAATTTCCTGGGGTAATAATTTGGTAGTTTTTAATTTTGCCACCTTGAACATTAATCCAGTGACAAAGCGCTCCCCGTGAAGCTTCCGTTGCCCCCCATCCTTGTCCATCTCGTTCTTCGGGTTTAATATACCACTCTTCACTGAGGCGAAATTCCCGTAAACAATGTTCAGCTTGACGGTATAGCTTGACAATTTCGTGCATTCGTCCTAGTTGTCGCAGATGAACACTAGCACCACCCAATTTCTTGAATGCATCAAGGATAAATCCATCATGATGCTGCCAACCTTCCCCATGCGTACCACCTGCAACCAGTTGACGAGCAAGAGGTCCAGCTTCAAGTCTACCTAAGTTTTGGTGCAATACAGCAGTTGACCAAGTGTAGGCATTATTGAAGTCTTTTGTATTATTGACACTGGGTTTAGTGGTGCGATCGCGTGGATGAATATCGGTTTGGCTTTCGTCGTACCACGAATGGGTCATATTTTCCCGCACGAAACTTTCATCCATAGGTGTATGGGTATCGGTAAAACCATCATATACCCCACTCTTCATAATCATCGCCGCATTTCGTCCAGCAATGGTTGGTTTCTGATATTTTGTCTCATGGGGCAAATATCCCCAAGTAACGTACTTACCAACACCAGCACCAAATTTATCGAGTCCAATATCCAAACCCATTCGCCAATAAATTCCCAAATCTGAGTTCCAATGTTCGGGTTTTTCATTCAGCCAAACCATGAAATCATCATAAGTCTGAATCTCTTCATAGCGTTCTAAAGAACACCCCAACCATACTGATTCAATCCAATTACGCCGAAAATATTCCAAAATTGACCAAGCGCGAGTCACATCAGTCAAAGTTGGGGCACACATTACGCCACCTGGCACCATATAACTGCTGTGGCAACTGGTGATATGCTAAAAAGGTTAGCGGGTAACTTGTTGATTGGTATTGAATGCTATTCACTAACATTATAATTTCACCATTCCAGCTTATAAATAAGGGAATATTTAGGGAATGAGCGGGCAAAATCACAACCAGGATAATTGCGATCGCGTATCTACGCATGACTATACAAATGAAAACCCAAGCCACTTGTTCACCGATATTTTTGCGGATTTTGAACCATCGAACACTACAGATGGAAGTTATAGAGGAACAATGGCGAAAATTAAAGCGACGGAATTACACTATCAGGAAGTTTTTGAGCAGAAGTTAATCGAAGCCAATGCTAATTTAAAAAGGGATAGAGTTAGAGTTAGCATCAAACAAACTGGCAATTCCCTCCAGTTACGAGCTACCCTACCGTTAAAACCAGATGATTGCTCAGGAAAAAAGAAAAAGCAGTATGATTTGTCTTTGGGGATACCAGCAAATTTAGATGGACTCAAAACAGCAATTGAGGAAAGTTATGAATTAGGTAAGTTGATAGCTCGTCACACTTTCGAGTGGAATGAGAAGTATTTAGGAATTAAATCTAGAGAAGAACAAGAGATAAAAAATATTGGGGAATTATTAGATAAATTTGCAGAAAGTTACTATAAAACTCGTCAGAATACAATCACAAGTCAAAACACTTTTGCCAACTATACATCTGTAATTAAAAGAAACTTTCCTCTAAAAATATTAGCGACAAAAAATAATTTTGAGGAAATCATTAATTCATTTCAGGGAAATAAAAAAAATGAACTTATTGCAGTAACTTCTGTTTTTATTAAAACCTTTCAGTTAGGATTTAACCTTGATGTCACGCGAGATAAAGTGACTCCAGCCTTCCGAGAAATTCCCGACAACGAGAAAATCGTTCACTCATTTGACCTATTTGAAAAATTCGCCATCAGCCGCAAGAATACCAATATCTGCGATGAAATCGACACCTGGGAAATGTGGCGTTGGGTATATGGAATGCTGGCAACCTTTGGGTTACGACCGAGAGAGCTATTTGTCCAACCAGATATTAATTGGTGGATATCTCCACAAAATGCCGATAATACTTGGAAAGTCCATAAAGACACCAAAACTGGATATCGAGAAGTTATCCCCTTTGTTCCCGAATGGATCGAATTATTCGATTTAAAAAATCCTCAACCATTAAAAATTTTAGATAAGAAGGTTGCAAAAATTGCATCTGTGCAAAACATTAATTGGATGCGGAGAGATATATCCAGATGGTTTAGAAAAGTTGGGGTTGAGTTTCAACCCTACGATTTGCGTCATGCTTGCGCGATTCGATCGCATCTTCAGGGAATACCCATTAAAGCCGCAGCAGACAATTTAGGTCACACTGTTGACGAGCATACGAAAACTTACCAGCGTTGGTTTGGGATTGAAAATCGTAAAAAAGCTTTTGGTGAGGTAATTAGTCAAAAGGCTTTAATTGAATTGCAGAAGAATGAAATATTAGCGTTACGGATGGAAAGTGAGAGGTTAAAGTTGGAAGTTGAAAAATTGAAATTTCAGAGGAATGGTTGAACTTTAGATAAGTTGATGAAATTACGTACAAAATCAGGTGATTATGCAGAAACTTTCCGCATGATAGTATAGTTAGCTGCACCTCACTTTTCATTTTTGGTTCCCATGCTTTCAATAGATTTACTGAACCTTTCTTTACTCTCTGTGCAATAAAATTAACTCAACTAAAAAACATGAAAACCAAAGCTGGAAGTATATATGGCAAGAGGCTATCACATTTACGTTCTCCATACCGTTCTCCATACTGGGTATGGGTATGATCATCATGGAATTGATTGTGGGGACGGAACAGTTATTCACTATGATGGAGAAAAGATCGCTCAAGTCTCTATCGCTACTTTCCGCGCTGGGAAGAATCAAGATTTTGTAAAACTCTATGGTCAGTGTTACCCAGATGATAAAGTCATTCAACGGGCTAAAAGCCGTTTAGGAGAAAGCAAGTACAGCCTTTTGTTCAATAATTGTGAACACTTTGCAACATGGTGTAAAACAGGTTTAAGTGACAGTGAACAAGTCAGTAATGCTGGTGCAACAGCAGGTGGTGCTTCCGTTAGTGGAGCAGCAGTAGTAGCTGGTCTTGGGGTTGTCAGTGCGACTGGCGCGGCAGCAGGCTTGAGTGGTGCTGGTATCATGTCTGGTCTCGCTGCAATAGGTGGAATTATTGGAGGTGGTGCCGTTGCTGGAATTAGCGTATTAGGGGCTGCACCAGGATTGGTTTCAACAGTAGCTATGAATAAAGTTTTGGAGGACAAGAAAAGTCTACCGAGTGATGAGCGAAAGGCTCGTGAAGTTGGCAGAAATATGACAACAGTTGGTGCAGTTGGTGCAGTTGCAGCTAGTGGGAGTGTTGCTGGATTAAGTGCTGCTGGAATTACCTCTGGATTAGCAGCAGTCGGTGGAATTGTTGGAGGTGGGATGGCTGCGGGAGTTGCTATTACAGCAGCAGCTCCGGCAGTGGCTGCGGCAGCAGTTGGGTACGGAGCTTATCAAGTTTGGAAGTTGTTTTCTAAATAGAGGCTTAGGTTTTAGTTTGTTAAAGCGATCGCATACTATCCACCAATTTCCAAACTGCTAAATATCTTCCATCTCCGATGCGATCGCATATCAGCTACAATCACGAAATTGAGATACTTCCAGGATTAATGCGATCTGCTAAACTACAAAAGTTCACTTGCGCTGATGTCAAAATACGCTCAAAAATGTACCTTTTTGATGCTTATTATTTCTGCGATACGCTTTTTCGCTAAACTATAATCAGGTAAACAGCAAGATGAGATTATGAATTTAGATACAATTCAACAAGATATTGCGTCTCTTCCTCCCGATGCACAACAAATCATAGTGGAACTCGTAGAAGTCCTGAAAAAACGCTACCTTCTGAATCAACACGAATCTTCAGAAAATTCCTTGCAAGAATGGTCAGACTTTATTGGTTGCATAGAAGCTGAAACAGACCTCTCAAAAAACCATAAAAACTATTTAGACCGTGAACTTAACCAAAAATATGATCATAGTTGATACAGGCTTTTGGTTAGCTCTTGCCAATAAAAAAGATGCAGTTCATATATCCGCCAAAAAACGATTTCAAGATTTAGCTAATCAGCAATTTATTACAACTTGGTGTGTCGTCACGGAAACTTGCTATCTATTACAAAAAAGAGTAGGAGTACATGCTCCAAAAATCTTTATTCATAAAATTTATACAGGAAAGTTACAAATCTTTGATCTCAAACAACATCATTGCCAGCGTATTGAAGAACTGATGGAAAAATATAAAGACTTACCGATGGATTTAGCCGATTCCTCTCTCGTTATCCTTGCAGAAGAATTAGGTCATGGTCAAATTTTATCGGTCGATTATCGAGATTTCAACACCTATCGCTGGAAAAATACAGAACCGTTCGATAACCTCTTTAATAAATTTTTATGATCTAGTGCGATAGCGAAGCGCTCCGCAGGAATCGCTCAATATCCATTTTCTTGTGCTTCGTTAACTGTGATTAACTGCGATAGCGTAAGCGCTGACTTGGTGCGACTCGTTCTAGAGTAAAAATGGAAACATATAGCTCTAGGTGAGAACGTGGGAATAAACCCGAAAATCTCATAACTGACCACAGGATGAGGGTGAAAGTCCTTCACTTCAGGAGAGAAGTTACCTGGCTGCCTGACAGAAGTCTGTAAAGCCAGTAAAATCAAGGAAATTTAACAAAAAGGGTCAAGAGACATGAGAAA
>NZ_NTFS01000446.1 GCF_002289455.1 Brunnivagina elsteri CCALA 953 | reverse complement strand
AATGATCCTGTGTTGTCATGCTGAGGAACGTTCGCGTAGCGTGTCCCCTTGGGACTCAGCATCTACGCGAGATTCTAGCCTGCGGCAACGCGTTCGCGCAGCGTGTCGCTTTGCGACTCAGCGCGTACGTTCCACCCTGCGGGTAGACGCGCAAGCGGCTTCTGTAAGTAGCAAGCTACAGAATGACCGAAGAGCATTTCTTTCTGTGGAGTTCTCTAAAATATATTGATTACACCGCCATCACTGTTAATATCAACACAATTCAGGAAAATTCGGACTCTTGAAATTATGAATCAAATCGGGAGCATTAAAACTACAAACAGAAAATTTTGGAGATTTTTTATAACTCACCAAAATATAGATAAATACCTGATTTTAGATAGAAAATGTAACCAGAATACTTGCTATTAGAAGTTTTCCAGGAATAATATAACTATATCCATTACGCATATAAATTAAATTTACAAATCAAAATGGGAACAGAAAATCAAATTGACAAAATATTTGAGGCACTGCTTCCAGATGAAGAAGTTCGTAAACAGTGCCTTCAGTTGCTTGCTGATTACATTATTTATGCACATAAACATATTCACCCAGCCATTTGGGCGACTACAATTATACAAAATGCCCTTGATTGTGTAACCCCATCGAGACAAACCATTACATATAAAAATCCTCAAAGATTAATTACGTTAAATGTGGGTGATATTCCCGTATATGGTATTTATGCACCAGGAATGTATGACAAAAACTATCCCCCAGAAAACAGGTTTATTCTAAATTCATCAATCATATTGGTATTGAATTGCAAGATTTTGACAGATGACGATATCAGAGAACTCAAAAGTCGGGAAATTTCTAGTAGTGTCTATGATTCTCAAAGCAAATATTGCCTGAGAAATACAGTGATTGATTCTTATAACTTAGAACAAGTATCACCATTAATACATCGTGTATATCAAAGTTCCCTAGAAAAAGCAGCAAAAAATCCTAGTGGAATCGGATATTGCGATCGCGCCATTTCTTCTCAAGATTATTCAGCAGATATTGTTACTTATTTACGAAAATTTTTAGAGCGAGATATTCCCGAACCTATTTACATATCCCCGAAAAGTCGGGGATATGGGGGATAAGCTACGATGCATCTTGTAACTGTGCAGTGCGAATCGATAATTGCTGAGTCTGATTCCCGCGCTGAACTTTTAATTGTAAAATCTGACCTATACGGCTTTGTTCGACAATATTTAGCAATTGTTCACCATTGTTAACACGTTGTCCATCAACTTGCACAACCACATCACCAATACGGATACCTGCATTTGCTGCTGGGGAATTGGGGATAACTCGCGCTACTAAAATACCATTAATTTCGGGTACGCGAATCTGACTATCGCGGTTGGAATTAATCTGTTTAGCAAGTTCTGGTGTTAAATCTTCCATCCCAATACCAATAAAGGGATGAACTACTTTTTCACCACGTTGAAGTTGACTGGCAATTGATTTTGCCCTGTCGATGGGAATTGCAAATCCAATTCCCATTGCATCACCACGAATTGCTGTATTAATCCCAATAACTTCACCTTGGGCATTCAAAAGTGGTCCCCCAGAATTACCGGGGTTAATCGCTGCGTCGGTTTGAATAAACTCCAAACGCTTGTTACCAATACCCACATCTCGACTGGTACGACGTAAAGTACTGACAATCCCCAAAGTGACCGTATTATCCAATCCTAAAGGGTTTCCAACTGCGATCGCCCAATCTCCTACTTGCACGTTTGCAGACGAACCTAATGACGCAACAGGTAAATCACCACCTGCATTCACCTTAACTACTGCCAAATCCGTAACTTCATCGACTCCTTGGACTTTACCTTCGAGTGTACGTCCATCTTTGAGACGAACCGTTACGCGATCGGCTTTATCGACAACGTGGGCATTTGTCAAGACTAACCCACTCTTATCAATAATAAATCCAGAACCTAGACCCCGTTGTTGTTGCTGAGATGGCATTTGTTGCGGAGAACTATCACCAAAAAATCTCCGGAAAAATGGATCGTCGAAAAATGGATCGGCTGTCCGACGAGATACTACTGTTCTCTCTGTATCAATTCTGACAACTGCATTGCCAACACGATTTACAGCCGCAGTTACAAAGCTACTGTTCCCCACAGCCGCAGTTGCTGGAGATTGTCGTTGAGAAAGCAATTGTTCAGAATCTGAATTCAGAACAGCATTAGCAACAGAAATGGGTGCAGTTTCAGCTTGGGATGGTTGTACTTGGAATGTACCGACTGTCAGCACAACACCCAGAATAATAGCTAACACATGCGTACCAAGTTGTCGCATTGACCGAGGTAGTTTGGAAAATCGCATAACGGCAACCATTAATTTTTAGTTGATTATTACTGAAATTTAATATATATCTCTACTGTTATTTTTACAGATTTGCTTAAATATCCCAGAGATTTTGTCAAAATACTCAAAATATAGACGCATAATTTTTGTTTGATGTTTCGTATTGTTTCTCCTAATCCGGTCACAAATAAAGCCCCAGCACTTAATGCTTAGGGCAAAATCTTTCCTAGAGAATCCTCAAAATACCATTTTGTCAGGAAATCATGACAAATTTAACTAAAAATATTAAGATTTTATAAAAATTTTGTTCGTATTTACTAATTTGTTTTTTATGATACAGATTTTTTAGAGTTGTAGTCAAAGTTTGATGAGAAAGTGTCATGATGAACCAGGCGGATAAAAATGGGCAAGTTAAGGAAATGTTACAAATAAATGCGATCGCAGTTACTCGGAATACGACTCTAGGCTAGGATCGAATGTACTGCTAGAAGATACAAACTATTCTCTATGAATGGAACCAAGCGATTGAAAAAGGAAAATTTACCTCAACCGGAGGTAAGTATACTTAGTGATGATATAAAGGATGACCACGGAGAACACTTACATTCGGATGGTAATTCTGTTCATACTCATGTTCATAGCGAAGAGTCTTTGCGACGAATTGTGAATCGACTATCGCGGATTGAAGGACATGTACGGGGAGTGAAAACGATGGTACAGCAAAGTAGTCCTTGTCCTGATGTATTATTGCAGATTGCTGCGGTGCGAGGTGCATTAGATAAAGTAGCGCGAATTGTCCTCGATGAGCATTTAACTGAGTGTATTGCTAGGGCATCTAAGGAAGGTAATATTGAAGCGGAAATTGAACAACTCAAAGCAGCTTTAGACCGATTTTTACCTTAGAGGTTGTTTGAAAAGTACCTATCGTCATGCTGAGGAACGTAGGCGAAAGACTTCCCGTTCCCTCGAAGAGGGTTCCCGAAGGTTAGGATAGCATCTCAGTATGTGGGCTAAACTTCAGATTCTACCCTGCGGGAACGCTAAAAGCGTAGCTTGCTTCTCTGTTTCGGAGTACGTTCCGCAAAGCTCCACTCAGAATGACAAATTATACCTTTCCAAACTTTTCAAACATGCTCTTAGATTTGGTCTGAGAAAATATTTGGTAGATATCTAAAGTCGAAATCCTAATATAAATTTTACCCAGAAACCCAGCATCATCTAGGAACAACCCGTATGCATGATGACCCCAAACAGGGTGTTGTCGATAGAAATTGCCAAGTCCACGGGGTTTCTAATTTGTTTATTGCTGGTAGTTCGGTTTTCCCCACTGGAGGTTTTGCAAATCCGACTCTGACTATTGTTGCTTTGGCAATCCGACTTGCCGATCGCGTGAAAACAATTATTTAGAGGTTGTTTATAAAATAATTCTTAAGCTCTAAAAGCCTTGATTTGTAATGCTGTTGGCGGAGGGTACGGAGCGCTAGCGCAGTGTACGCGCAGAGTCGCAAAGCGACACGCTGCGCGTACGTTCCACCCTGCGGGAAGCAAGCTACAGAATGACATAATTTTATTTATAAACACCCTTTTAGGGAATGGCAACTGCTCTCAATAATCTTTCCATAATGCTGCGGGATTTTCTACCACCAATGGGGATAATGCGGTGACAAAGTACATGGGGCGCTAAAAATTTGATATCGTCGGGAATGGCATAATCGCGATCGCGTAAAAAAGCTAAGGCTTGAGTTGCCTTTTGTAGCGCCACTGTACCACGGGGACTAACACCGAGAGTTACTTCCTCATCGCAGCGAGTCGCCCGTACAAGATCGAGGATGTACTGTTGTAAGGATGGATCGACTTTGACTTTGCCGCAAATTTGCCGCAGTTGTTGTAATTCCTCCAAAGTAATACAGGGTTGTAAATTTTCGATTTTTACACCTTGTTGTTGACGCTGTAGCATTTGTAACTCTTCCGCTTCGGAAGGATAGCCCAAGCTGAGAGAAAGCATAAACCTGTCCATTTGGGCTTCCGGTAACGGGAAAGTGCCTTGGTACTCAACAGGGTTTTGAGTTGCGATCGCAAAAAATGGTAGTGGTACGGGACGGGATACACCATCAACTGTGACTTGGTGTTCTTCCATGACTTCGAGTAGTGCTGATTGGGTACGGGGGGTAGCGCGATTTATCTCGTCAGCAAGGAGAACATTGGCAAATACTGGACCAGGTAAAAAGTTAAATTCTCCGTTTTTGGGATTCCAAATATTAGTACCTGTAATATCGGTTGGGAGTAAATCGGGTGTGCATTGCAACCGTTGAAATTTGCCATCGATGGAGCGGGCTAGGGATTTGGCTAAAAGTGTCTTTCCCACACCAGGAACATCTTCAAGTAGGGCATGTCCCCCACCTAGCAAAGCTACCAACACCAAACGTATCGCTTCATTTTTACCAACGATAGTTTGTGCCAAATTTTGCGTCAATGCATCAATTTTTTCTCTCATATCCCTACCATAATTATTAGTTATTTTTTATTGGTTATTTACGAATAATCATTTCCCATTACCCGACTCTTAAAAAAGGCAGTTCTGCTGCAATACTGCTCAGTTAGGACAAATCAACTGACCTCTAACCCCGTAGAGCTACGGTGTACAGACAAGTACTCGAATTGCCCCAAATAAAAGAACCCCACCCTAACCCTCCCCTTGCTAAGGGGAGGGAA
>NZ_NTFS01000445.1 GCF_002289455.1 Brunnivagina elsteri CCALA 953 | reverse complement strand
ACCACCGTTATCTTTCAATTTAACTGTAATAGTCGCATTTCCATTGGCATTTGCTGTTGGCTTATAAACCAAAATTCCATCAGATGTGATGCGGGGTTGGACTTCAAATAATGGGTTATTGCTATTGGTGACGACAAACTCAACAGTTTGGTTAGACTCGTTATTTGCACCAGAGGAAATTTTTGTTGCCCAATTATTTATTGTTTGTAATACAGCATCTTCATTAACGGTTTGGTCTTGTCCTTTGGTAAAGGTTGGTGTATCGTTAACTGAATTAATTGTAATCGAGAAAGTTTGGATATCAGAAGTATCAACTCCACCGTTATTAATCCCACCATCATCCTTAATTTTGACACTAATTATGGCTGTACCGCTTGCATTATCAGCAGGTTTGTAGGTTAGAGTTCCATCAGGGGAAATGCTTGGTTTTTCAGCAAAAAGTGCATCATTATTAGTACTAACAATAAAAGTCGGTTTTTGTTGGGTTTCATTATTTGCACCCATTAAAATCCGAGTTGCCCAATCTTTTATAGTTTGTAATCCTCCATCTTCATTTATTGTTTGATTTCCCCCTTTAATAAAGCTGGGTACATCATTAATAGAAGTAACTCTCACACTAATAGAATCAGTATCTGTTTGTGCTGAACCTGTTCCTGTACTACCTAAATCGTTGGTGATAATTTGAATTTTGGTATCACCATTAAAATTGGCATCTGGTCTAAATATTAAACCATTGAGGGCTGTATTAATATTGTTGATAGTACCAGTCAATTTGAGATTAGCGGTTTGATTCCCAGCTATCTCAACGCTGTTATTATTAATAATAGTGAAAATTGCATTAGTTGTAGTCAGATTAACTTCGACTTTGTTTGTACCTGCATCTACATCACTAATCGTAATAGCATTATTTTTAGTAACTGAAAAAACAATACTTTCATCTTCATTAATTGTATATGAATCACCAAGAAGCTTATTAATAGGTGCATCATTAATGGAATTTACTTTAATCGTAAAAGTTTGCGAAGTGGATATATCATTTCCACCATTCGTAATCCCATCATCATCTTGCAATTGCACAGTCACAGTCGCTATTCCGCTAGCATTCTCTGCTGATTTGTATGTCAAAGTTCCATCAGTAGTAATACTCGGTTGTTCGACGAATAAGGCTTTGTTACTATTAGAAACAATGAATTTTAGCTTTTGCTGCGCTTCATTTTCTGCACCTGCATTAATATTAGTTGCCCAATTAGAAATACTTTTTTCACCCGCATCTTCATCTACAATTTGGTCAATCCCTTTGACAAAACTAGGTGAATTATTAACAGGATTAATTGTAATCTCAATCGTGTCCGTATCTATAAGTTCTCCACCTATTCCCGTATTCCCTAAATCGTTAGTGACAATTTGAATTTTGCCGTCACCATTAAAGTTTTTACTTGGTTTAAAATTCAATCCATTGAGTGAAGTATTTATTGCTGTTACAGTTCCCCGAATAATGACATTACCTGTCATATTCCCCTCAATTTTCACATCCTGAGAACTAGTAACCAGAAGATTCCCATTAGTTGCAGTTAAAGTAACTTGAATTTCATTATTTACCGCATCAATATCACTGATACTAATGATATTCCCATTATCCTTTGAAAAAACTATAATCGTATCTTCATTAATAGTTTGAGAATCCGGTACATTATTAAAAGGTGCATTATTAATTGCTTTAATAGTCGCATTCACCGTATCCACTGCACTACTAAAAGCAGTAATACCGTCATTGTTAGTAGTATTCGCTTTTTCCCCATTCAAACTATTATCCGTACCATCCCAAGCACGGAAAGTCAGATTTGCCTCACCACTAAAATTCGTCTGTGGTTGGAAATAAATGCGAGTTGTACTATCTGCTGTGAGTAATAGAGAATCTTCAACAGAAACCGAATTGAAACGATTCCAAACCACACCATCAGCACTGTAAAACCAAGTACCATTAGTCGAATCTGCCGCAGTAATAGCAATTCCCGCAACAGCATCTTTATCCGCATCAATAACGTTATCCAAACCACCTTTAACTATACTCAAATCCACCAAATCCGATACCAAAGTTCCCACATCTCCCACAGGTTCCCCAGCATCTTCATCCACAGTAACTAACTTAGGATTTTTTGTAGTATCTAATACAGGTGCATCATTAATTGGCTTAATTGTAATTGTCGCTGTGTCAGTCTCACTACTAAAAGCAGTAGTTCCCCCCAATACCCTCAGTGAGTTATCTACAGCGCTACCATTAATACCAGTTGTCTGATCCCAAGCGCGAAAACTAATCCCAGACGTACCGTTATAGTTGACTCGTGGTTGAAAATAAATTCTTGTAGTACTATCTGCTGCGAATAAACGAGTACTCGACTCCAACGCAAATAATTGATTCCACTTTGCACCACTATCTAAACTGTAAAACCAACTACCATTATTATTATCAGTACCAATTACAGCAATCCCCGTCACAGCAGCTACATCCGCATCACTGATATTACCCGTAGTAGTATCTAAATTAACTAATTGCGATACCAAAGTTCCCACAGCACCAACTGGAGAACCAGTATCCTCATCAATCGAATTTAATTGGACATCGCGATCGCTCAAAATTGGTGCTGTGTTCCCTGTACTGCTAGCACCCAAAAACGATGTATTAGTAGTAGTCAGAGAATTTAGCGGTTCCAAATTCAAAGCAGTAGCTGACTGACTATTTAAGTTAGATAAGTTACTTGGTTCCATTAGCTTATACCTATTTATGCTCTTACTTCAAAATTCAAATCGACATAGCAAAGCTAGACTTACACCAGATTTTTTATACTCTGTACGCAAATCAAATATTTTTTATCCACGCGATATCAAGTGATATGCGATCGCATTACCTAGCAGAAATCCCTCGAATTAGGTTGTAATTTTTTTACAATTAAACACTTAAGTAAGGACGAGGTTATTATTCCCAATCTCTGGCAGGAAATTAACATGGGCAGAAAAAATCTATAATCTTAGAGGGATGAAGAAACCCGATTGCAGCGTCAGGGAACACCAAGAAATAAATTCAAATTTTTGTTCTAGGGGTCTCCCCCCACCCTTTCAGATGGTATAGTGATAGACCGATTGGGTATTTTATTTTCTGCAAGTCCTCAAATAAAATATATATTAAGAGGGTGGGGAGACCCCACCCCTACGATTCGGGAATGTTTTTTTGGTGCGATCGCTCAAAATATTGATACAGGATATCGGTATCCAAGGAAATACCGGGCATTCAATGTTTTTTGGTGCGATCGCATAGAATATTTATGCTTAACCCATTTTTCATAACAAACATTCGATATAAATCATCTTGACATCCCCAAACCATAAGGGTAAATTTATAAATAACGGTTGTTCAATATAAAATGGAGATAGAAAGAGATTCTAAATACGTACCATGCCAAAGATTGTTGACCATGATTTATACCGCAAGGAGTTATTAGACAAATGTTTCGATTTATTTGCTGAAAAAGGTTATGCATCTGTTACGATGCGGCAAATTGCTCAAAGATTAGGAGTCTCCACGGGAACGCTATATCATTATTTTCCGAATAAACAGGTATTATTCGAGCATTTAGTCGAAGATATGGTGCAAAGGGATATATTAATAGCGACTGCGGATTGGGAAAAATTGAAGACACGACAAGAGCGTGCAGAAGCATTAGGAAAATATTTTAATAGTAACCTTTCCTACCACATTAAAAATAGTTATTTGATGATTGATTTTTCCCAACATCAAGACTCTAAAGTGTATCAAAATAGAGAATTTTGGCAGCGTTTATGCGAGCGATATAAAAGCGTAATTTATGATTTTCTAGGTGTAGAAGACCCGATTTTAGCAGATTTTGTCATGTGCTTTGTTGATGGGGTAATTTTAGAAAGGTTACTAGGAATTGATACAGTTGATGTTGTGAAGCAATGCACATTATTAGGAAAAATGGTGACAGCTTACTTAGAAAATATAAACTTGACAAATAATAATTAAACCTCCGCGAACCTCTGCGTTTAAAAACAAATATCTGGGAATAATAAACATTATATAACCACCAATTCACAAAGTAATAAACAAATACTATAGAGGGGAAAAATTATGAGTTTAAAAATATCTCTCAAACCACCTAGTAATGGATGGATAATTGGTTTAATAATTGCTGCGACTGCCGTAACTGGTGGAGTTTTATATTACGGAGCTTCCCAATTTGGACTTTTGAGTAAACCCCAAAAAGAAGTTCTAGAAACATTACCAGAAGTCCAAAAAGTCACAGCATTAGGACGTTTGGAACCAGAGGCAGAAATAATTAAACTATCTCCTCCAATACCTTTAGATGGTGACAGAATAGCTAAAGTCTTGGTAAAAGAAGGTGATACAGTCAAATCTGGACAAATTATCGCCATCTTAGATTCCAAAGATAGATTACAGGATGCTGTATTAGTCGCACAAAAACAGGTTGCGATCGCACAATCCAAACTCGCACAAATCCAAGCTGGGGCAAAAACGGGACAGATTCAAGCGCAGAAAGCAACGGTAGGAAGATTAGAAGCGCAAACTGTAGGTGATAAAATTGGACAACAGGAAATAATCGCCAGATTGGAAGCACAATGGTTAGGTGATAAACAAGCACAGCAGGAAAATATTGCCCGTTTAGAAGCGCAATTACAAGGTGATAAACAAGCGCAGCAAGCGACTATTAAGCGGTTGGAAGCTGAATTAAATAATGCGGAATCAGAATATCAACGCTATCAACAATTATCTCAAGAAGGGGCAATTTCTAATTCTTTATTCGATGGAAAGCGTTTGAGTGTAGAAACAGCAAAACAGCAACTCAATGAATCTAAAGCCGTTTTAAACCGGATTGGTACAACTAGTAATAGACAAATTAGCGAAGCAAAAGCGGTATTAAGACGAATTGATGCGACAAACAGCAAACAAGTCAGCGAAGCCAAAATTGCTTTAACTCGAATTAATGCGACTGGAAACAAACAAATTAGTGAAGCTTCGGCAACTTTAAATAGTATCGCCGAAATTCGTCCTGTTGATA
>NZ_NTFS01000444.1 GCF_002289455.1 Brunnivagina elsteri CCALA 953 | reverse complement strand
AGCCGTTTTCCCACAAAAGTAGTAAACACATTTTCTGCATGAAGTCTTATGGGCAAAAGGGTACAAAGTTAACAGCCTAGTTTAGAGGAGTTACGAGTCGGGGAATTATCTGATTTTTTTGAACAAATGTTTGTTTGTGTTGCGATCGCAATATATTTGTAGCAACGACAGGTAGACTGGCACTAGATAACTGAAGCGCTATTTAAGATATGTCAAAGACTTCTATCCCCTCCCTTAGAGAGCAACAACACCCGTTAATTCGTCAATTGGCTGACTGTATCGAAGCTGTTTGGCATCAGCATCTGGATTTATCGCCGTATAATTTGCCTGCGGAGTTAGGGTATGTGGAAGGCAAGCTGGAGGGTGAAAAGTTAATCATCGAGAACCGTTGCTATCAGACTCCTCAGTTCCGAAAAATTCACCTCGAACTGGCACGCGTTGGGAATATGCTCGATATTTTGCATTGTGTTATGTTTCCCCGTCCAGAATATGATTTGCCAATGTTTGGTTGCGATTTGGTTGGAGGTAGGGGACAAATTAGTGCAGCGATTGTCGATCTTTCACCTGTAAATTCGCACAAGTTGCCACTGTCATACACTTCGGCACTTTCGGCACTTGAACCAGTAAATTTTTCTCAACCTCGCGATTTACCCGCTTGGGGTGATATCTTTTCGGAGTTTTGCACTTTCATTCGTCCTGCAACTCCTGAGGAAGAGGTAATGTTTGTTAACCACGTACGTGACTTTTTGGATATACATTGTAGTAATGCGATCGCATCTCCAAAAGTCGCACCACAGGAAGCAACTGAAATTCTTGCTGGACAACGTAACTATTGTACGAAGCAGCAACAAAATGACAAAACCCGTCGCGTTTTGGAAAAAGCCTTCGGCACTGCTTGGGCTGATCGTTATATGACTACGGTATTATTTGATTTGCCTAGTTAGGCATGTGGGGAATCGGGAATAGGAACATTCCTAATCCCAATACCCAGTTAATTTATTTTATGATTTAAAAATTACATTACTGATAACAGTTTGTATTCAAATTTATGTTTATCTAATCTTTAATTCCGTAAGGGAAAAATAAACCAAATCTTGATAATAGATATATAATGGCAAGGACAGTTCGCTTCAAGAGATAGAACTGCGATCGCTCAACTTTATTTTTCTGATTAGTCATCTACCTTAGAGATTGTCTTGTATACGATTAATTAGACAATTTTAATACCAGTAAAGTGAATTTCAATCTACCTAAATTCAGTTCGATTTTATGTAATCGTTTGCGCTAATAGGGAACACCAAAAAATAAATTACCCCAAATTTTTGTAGGGGTGGGGTGAGTCCACTTGGCGGTGTCGGTTTCCGTCCCCGAAGTTTGCTCAACGCGGGGAACCCGCGCACGCAACTTCTCTTCGTCAAAGTGGCGTTGGCGAAGCCTGCGCTTTGCGCTTACCTGAAAGGTCTCCCCACCCTCACTCATGCAATAATACAATTATCCCGATATATAAGGACTGGGATACCCAGCCCCTACGAATTATAGGATTAGTGGTTATATGATTGGGATATTTTATTTTCTGGAAGTCCCATAAATCAAGTATTTATCGGGTGTAAATTGCTTACAATATCTATAATTTTTACCTCAAATCTATTCTTAAAAATCTACAATTTCTACCTGTAGAAACACTTCAGTATAAATCTCTAGAGGAATTTATGTAGGTTTGTGTGTCTTTTAATTAACAATCATCTTGACTTTATCAATTTAAGAATAATGATTTTATTTAGATAAAGTTAACAACGAGCATACTCCAGATAGAAGCATGATTATGATTGTAAATAATGGCGCAAATACCTGAGATTTGCAATAAAGCTGTAATAAATAAGGATGAAGAAATTGTGTTGTGATTGTTTATGCTTGATGATTAAAATTCATAATTCGATTGTTATAAATTAATTATTAACAGTCAATATTTACTGTTAGCAATATCTAGGTTCATCTTCATGATATTTCCCCTCAAATATGAATGGGGACAGAAATTTTATGTGCATTATCAACTCTACAAACATTCAATAATTCCTAATTTAAATTTTCATCCAAGTTAAAATTTATTTAATTTTACCGATTGATTAGCGATTGCATAACGACCCAACATTAAATTCAATTAGCAATTGTAAACAGGTAATTTTAACCAGTTGCTGGTATTAACTAACAATTTTTAACTCGCTTTTTTGTTCGATCAGCAAATTGAAACTAACAGAAAAACCAACGAGCAACAGATTATGTCAAGGTGGACAGAAGACTCAGTACCAACTGAAAAACCGATAAATCGACGGGAATTTCCCTGGACTTTAGCTGTAATTGTCCCGCTATTAATTACTGGTGGAGTGCTGGGAGTTGCAAAATGGCAGCAAATTCAAAGTCTTAACCAAGCTCCTGTTAGTCAACCTGTTGCTAACAGTGTAAATGCATTGGGACGACTTGAACCACGGGGGGAAGTGATTAGAATATCTGCTCCAAACTCTGGGATAACCTCTTCAGCTAGGATTGAACAAATTATGGTTCAAGAAGGAGAAAGGGTAAGAAAAGACCAGATAATTGCTGTTTTGGATAGTTTCAAAACCAATCAAGCGGTAATGGAAGAGGCAAAAGCAAAGTTACTAGAATCCCGTGCCAATTTGGGTAGTGTTAGAGCTGGTTCTCCAAGGGATTTGCAAGCACAAACAGCTGTAGTTGCCCGTTTACAAGCGCAATTGAAAGGAGAACAGGATGGTCAACAAGCTACAATTAATCGCTTAGAAGCTCAATTACAGGGTGAACGAGTCGCTCAACAAGCAACGGTAGAAAGAATAACAGCAGAATTACGCGGACAAGGCGATAGTCTAACAGCAACAGTAGCGCGATCGCAAGCCGAACAACGTAATGCACAGGTTGATTCGAGTCGTTACGAAAGCTTGTTCCGTCAGGGGGCAATATCCGCACAAGAACGCGATCGCAGAAGATTGAGTGCGGAAACAAGTACAGCACAAGTGACAGAAAATCAAGCACAAAGACGACGGGCTGTATCAACTTTACAGCAACAGTTAGCGGAAGCCCGTGCAAATCAGTCAAAAACTATTGCGATACTGCAACAGCAGATAAATGAAGCCAGAGTAAACCGTAGTAAAACCATTACCACACTGGCAAGACAAATTGACGAAGAGCGTTCTCGATTTGACAAATTCCGTGATGTCGCACCTAGTAATGTTCAGATTGCTCAAGCACAAGTTACAAATGCGATCGCAAATATGCGGAAAGCGGAAGCACAGTTAAATCAAAGCTACATCAAAGCGCCAATCTCTGGGGAAATCATCAAAATCCACACTAAACCCGGTGAAAGTATGGGTACAAGCGGTATTGCTGAAATTGGACGCACTGACGAAATGTTGGTTGTAGCTGAAATTCCTGAAGACAGCATTGGTAGAGTTCGTCTGGGACAAAAAGCCACAGTTCGTAGTGACAATGGTGCATTTAGCGGTCAGTTGCAGGGTACAGTCTCGGAGATTGGTAGAAAAGTCGGTAAAAGAGATATCCTTAACACCGATCCCGCAGCTGATGTGGATGCCAGAGTTGTTGAAGTTAAAATTGCCCTTCCTCGTGAAGAGAGCGATCGCGTATCTGGTTTAACTTTCGCAAAAGTTCTTGTTGAAATTGGAATTTAAATAAGTTGGGGGTTAGAAGTTAGGAGTGAAAATAATTTTGATTTATTAAATCTACTAATTTGCAAATCAAAATATACTTAATTCTCTGGCTTATAACCTCGAATTACTAACTCTTCATTCTTAATTTTTATCTACTCAATTTCAACTTCAAATTGCTATACAAATAGACGACTCACCGAGTCGTCTCTACTTCTAATTCCTAATTCCTAACTATATTAAATGTCTCGTAAAATCCCTTTAGCATGGCTGCAACTTACTCGTGAACGTACTCGACTTTTAGTCGCACTTGCTGGAATTGCTTTTGCTAATATTTTAATGTTTATGCAGCTTGGTTTCCAGGATTCGCTCTATTCAAGTAATGTGCGTTTCCATACCAGCTTGCAAGGTGATATTGTTTTAATTAGTAATCAATCGAGTTCTTTAATCTCGATGAAAAGCTTTTCTCAAAGACGTTTATTTCAAACTTTAGACTTTAAAGAAGTTGAATCAGTTAATCCAATTTATCTGGATTTTACAAGCTTAAAAAATCCAGATACTGGTCATCCTAGAAATATTTTTGTGATTGGATTTAACCCACAATCAAACGTTTTGGATATTTCTGGAGTCCCAGAAAATCAAAAAAAATTGACTTTACCTGATACTGTTTTATATGACAGTGCATCGCGTTTAGAATTTGGTCCTATTGCCAGAGAATTTAATGCTGGCAAATCAATTTTTGCAGAAGTTAGACTTAGGCGAATTAAGGTTGTTGGTTTATTTACGTTAGGTGCTTCTTTTGGTGCTGATGGTAATATTATTACTAGTGATGTGAATTTTTTAAGAATATTTAATCTTCGCCAACAAGGTTTAATTGAAGTTGGTTTAGTAAAATTAAAACCAGGCTCAAATGCTCAAGTAGTTGCTCAAAATATCAGAAAATATTTAGGTTCAGATGTCAATGTAATGACGAAACAAGAATATATTGATTTTGAGCGAAATTTTTGGGCAACTAATACTGCAATCGGTTTTATCTTTACCTTAGGTGCAATTATGGGTTTCATTGTCGGAACTGTAATTGTTTATCAAATTCTTTACACTGAAGTTGCTGACCATTTATCTGAATATGCAACCCTAAAAGCTATTGGTTACAGTCATAAGTATTTATTAAATGTGATTTTACAGGAGTCTTTAATATTAGCATTTTTGGGATATATCCCAGGATTTGGATTGGCTCTATTTTTATATCAAAAGGCTCGTGAAGCGACATTATTACCATTATTTATGACTCTAGACCGTGCCATATTAGTTTTGATTTTAACTTTTATTATGTGTTATTTATCTGGAGTTATTGCCGTGAGAAAACTTAGTGCAGTTGACCCTGCTGATATTTTTTAGAATCGGGATTTAGAAATATTATAAGGAGTTATAAATTATGAATTAGAGATTAGTAATTA
>NZ_NTFS01000443.1 GCF_002289455.1 Brunnivagina elsteri CCALA 953 | reverse complement strand
TATATTAATCTTTGGTTAATAAAAGGTTAATAAAATATTTGGAATTCTTTATATATACAATTAAAGCTATTTAAAATTGTTTTCTTCACAAGTTCCTCATGTTTTTATCGGAGAATAAAGCATCAATAACATACAAGTATGAGAAGTGAATTGATTATGACATCTAATTTAGTAAAAGGTGAACATCTAGTTTTTAATTACTCGTCTTTAGACCTATCTGATTCCCAAACCTTACTAGCTACTCTTCAACAGTTGCGTCAGTTGGTGATTCAGGAAGGGCAGGAAATTTTTAACCAGTGGCGATCGCACATCCAGCGACAAGCTTTTTTGCAAAGTAGTCAAAATCTCGCGTATTACTTGGCACTGCGAAGGCATGACTTGCGTCCCCTTCAAGCAGCTTTGATGCCTTGGGGTTTGTCTTCATTAGGACGAATTGAAGCGCGGGTTTTGCCGAATTTAGATGCTGCGATCGCAACTTTAGGAGTAATTTGTCAAAATAAATCAGATTCCCTGCCTAAACATCCTTCACTCGCAGCATTTTTTGAAGGGGAACGTCTTCTCGAACGACATACCGAAGATTTGTTAGGTAGGACACTCAGTCATCGTCGAGTCCGAATTATGGTGACATTACCTACTATCGCAGCCAGCAATTATGAGTTTGTGCGAGATTTGATACAGCGTGGCACAAACTGCGTGCGGATTAATTGTGCCCATGATACTTCCGTCGAATGGTCTGCGATGATTGCTAATGTGCGGATGGTAGAGGCAGAAACAGAACAGAAGTGCAAAGTTTTGATGGATTTAGCTGGACCAAAGCCTCGGATTGGAATTGCGAGATGCCTCCGGCACGCTGGCGCGAACGCTCCTAACGCTAAACAGGGTATATTTCGAGGAGAATGTCTCCTATTAACCCGCGATTTGCCCACCACGAATAGTTCTATCTGTTTCCAAGCAAATTGTACTATACCTGAAGTACTCGATCAATTAGAGGTTGGTGCAAGTGTTTGGATTGATGACGGTCATATTGGTGCGAAGGTTGAATCGATAACAGAGGAGGGGGTACTGTTGCGAATCACCCATGCAAGATTTAAAGGCGAAAAAATTGGCGCAGATAAGGGTTTGAATTTTCCCGATACCATTTTGCGCTTTAGTCCTTTAACAGAAAAAGACCGACAGGATTTGGACTTTGTTGCTACCCATGCTGATATTGTGGGGTATTCCTTTGTCCAGGAACCTGCTGATATAGAGCTTTTACAGCGAGAATTGCAAGCCAGATTACCCGCAAATGTATCAATCCCTGGAATTATTGCCAAAATTGAAACTCCATTAGCTGTTAGTAACCTCCCCGAATTAATTGTGCAGGCAGCAGGTAAACAGCCATTTGGCATCATGATTGCTAGAGGTGATTTAGCTGTCGAGATTGGCTACCAACGTCTTGCAGAAATTCAAGAAGAAATTCTCTGGTTGTGCGAAGCTGCCCATGTCCCCGTGATTTGGGCAACTCAGGTAATGGAAAATCTTGTCAAAAATGGAACTCCCTCACGCGCAGAGATAACTGATGCCGCGATGGCTGAACGTGCTGAGTGTGTCATGTTGAATAAAGGAGCCTATATTGCTGAAGCAGTAACAATTTTGGATGATGTACTAACCCGAATGCAGGCACATCAGGTCAAAAAAACTCCTCAGTTACGAGCATTACACTCCTGGTAAATAAGTTGGTGATTTTGTACCGTAAATATCCGTAAATAATCAAACTTTTTTAAGCAGTCGATTTAAAATTTCACCATTAGGGCTAGATACCTGTAACCGAATAAGATTAGGGTTTTGTGGCTGCCAAATTACCTGATAACGATACTCTCCATTATTCCAAGTGCAGATTTTGCGCTGGCTATCTCCAGAAACATTGGAAACACTACCATCTGTTAAGTGGAGGAATTCTCCTGTTGAAAGCTGCTCTTCTTTGTAGTGAAGATTACCTTTGACATTGGATACGGTTATTGACCATTTATCATCTTGAAAATGACCCAGAGGAAATTCTACATTTAATTTGGGTGACGAGTTAATATTGCTGGTTTTTTGTCTATCCGACTCGTACCCGGAATTTTACGATGTGTCGTCGCGCTCGGTCGAATTGTGTTTGTTCGATTGGCTAGGAAAATCTTGCTTATTGATGATTACAATTTTGGGTTGATTGTTATTAATTGTGCTGCTCGGATTAGAAATTTCGCGATCGCTAGGAATTTTCGGTATCTCTGCAAAGAATGCAATTAAAGCAACAATTCCAGCACCACCACCTAAAGCTGCGATTAATTGTATTATAAATGGTGCATGTTCGGGTTTGGAACTCATAACTTTTACCTCCACTCTATTTCACAGGGAGTATTCCCAAAGAAATAATATTTTGGGAATGATGATGCACGACACTCGTTACATTACATCTTCAATAACTACCCAGATGGAAAAATGTTGCTTTCTTTCTGGATTCTATTTATCTGGTTTTGGTGGTTTAATAATCACCTCTACATACAAGTATATTACTTATTTTACTTAGTAATTAAGTATACTTATTTTTTAATATTGCTGTAGAGAGAATATTAGCTAAATTTTATACACTATAGTTTTGACAAGTAGTTATAGGTTACAACAAGGTATGAAATTACTATGTGCTTGTCGAGAATTATCTAAAATTTAAGCTGCCCATACCTAAATTAAATAAGATTTGAATGCTTCTGTTTCCTCGCAAGATAATTTTAAATTTCAAAAGAGAATTAACTAGAGTTTTAGCATATATTTAAAATAATTTGTTTTTGTCTACAATAAAAAACGTCCAGATAAAAAGTGTTGAACAGTGCCAAGATTGCCCTGCATCGCACAACTTATTAAGTAGGACGTTGGAATAATATAAATTTAGGTAACAACCCTTGCTGTTGCTACTTTGAACTAACACATATGTCAATTAGCAACAACTTTCAGGTATATCTTCAGTCAATTTACTCCAGGTTTTTGGACCGACAATAGTATCTGCTACTAAACCACGTTTAAGTTGGTAATTTTTCACAGCCTTTTCGGTTTTTGGACCGAAGATACCATCGGCTTTTCCTGTAAGAAAGCCAGACGAAAAAGACTCGGCATTCTTACAAGCGGAGGAGATTGTCCGGGTTTAAATGCGGTAATTCGAGCAGTTGTCAACCATGGCATCCAAACATCGCTCGAACCATACTACATACTGATATATAGTCGCAAATTCATGCTGTTCGCCGCAGTTATCGCAATTTGCAGATTTTGCAAATATTCACGGGCTAAATCCAGACCAGATTCACAAGGAGGAGTATTAATTTCCAGCATACATTTGACAAATTCTGGCACAAAATATTCTGGGCTACGATTATTATCGGAGGCAACTTGATGGCAATAGTTCAAGAACTCATCCGCACTTTCACTAAGTGCGCCAGTTTCATCTACTAAAAAAAATTCCTGTTCTCAGCCGATACGGTGTATTGGTAAGTTCATAGTTCCTATCCTCAATTTATCTCTTTATTTTCCTCAATTTGTTTTATACAAAAGCACTTTGAGGAAATTGTGAGGGATACAACAAATTGGAATTATCGTTATTTAAAACAATGCAAAAATGTTCTAACTTACTCATCCTCTACCGTTAGCCGTTCGGGTTGACAGCGTTTAATTTGAATCTTAATTTCTCTTGCGCCTTCTGCTTGTAAATCTTCAATATAGCCTAAGCTCATACTTTCTGCTTCTTGATGATATTGGAACGCACCAAAGTAGTAAACACAGGAAGGATGTGTGGTGGAAACTTCTATCCACCAATCGCGATGGCTTTTATAGTTAGCGATTAAATTTCTGATCGAATTCCAGAATTTCATACCTATTCTACCAATTATGAGATTGCTAACGATGCTATTTCTAACTCCTTACCTTGCCGTATTTCGCAATAGGGTTGATGACATTCAGGACACTCATAAAGTAGATCGATTGGTTGAAATTCAATATTACAATTAGGGCAATAGGAAACTGTGGGAACATGATTAATCTGAAGATGAGCCATTTCGGCAATAGTATCTTTTTTGACTATTTCAAATGCTTGTTCTAATGACTCTTCAGCTACTCCCGCAGCTTCTCCTAAGCGTATTTCCACGGTATAAATGTGATGGGCACCTTCCTGGGTAGCGCGTTCTATCGCAGCATCTAAAATATTTCGCATTAATCCAACTTCATGCATATATTTGTACCTTTTTTATCTTGTTCTTGATTGATTATCTGGGTAATTTTTTCGATTGCGATCGCAACTCCAATTTCCCCGGTTGACGATAACTTGTCTCCCAGTTGAAAATTTTCTCCTAGAACTGTCACCAATAAAGCAGGAGGACAATAACTGTAAATTACTTGAGTGAAGGCTAATAGCGATTCGGGATTTGCTGTATGTCCTCCCAGGGTTTTATTGCTGTCGGGTTCTAGCATACGGACTTGAACATCAGGATTTGATGCGAGCTTGGTTAAGCTTTTGTGCCCGCTGTTGTCCGAGCTTTGCAAGCTCAAACAAGCATCAACAAAAATAACTAAATCGGCTTTGACGATCGTCTCAGCGAGTTCGGGAGTGAGTTGGTGAACGGCAAGGGATTTTATGGTGAAATTGAGATTTAGATTTAAATCGTTGGCTACCCTTTGCCCAATACCATCATCATAACGTAAGTCGTTACCATAACCAATTACCAATATATTGTTCATTTCAAACATTTTAATTGGTGCGATGGTCGAAGACCGGGCTTTGCCCATCGCAAAATCTCGTTATTTCCAGCTTAGATATCAAGCTTAGAGAAAAAACTTGAGGAACTTGTGAGCAAATTACCGATAGTCCGGAAATTGATTTCCGGTTTCTTTGATGGGCATACTAATTGCCACGAAATTCAAGTAAGTGGGTATTGAAAATTAATTACACATGACGATTAAGTAGTAGTGCACAATTAATCATACATTCCGAAACGCTCAAACCTTTGGGATTGCTACCCTGCGGGAAGTCTCCGTCTACGTTCCACCCTGCGGCTAGACGCGATAGCGGCTTCTCTTTGGGTAGCAAGCTACGCAATGACAATATATATTTAATTTTGCGTAGCCA
>NZ_NTFS01000442.1 GCF_002289455.1 Brunnivagina elsteri CCALA 953 | reverse complement strand
TGATTCTATATCTATCACATCAAAATACTAACCGCTATCTGTAAGGGTTTGAACCTTTCTTCAAACTAAATGTAGTAGCTAGGCAGTTACGATTATTTTCTAAAACGGAGAGAGAGGGATTCGAACCCTCGTTGGAGTCACCCCCAAACAGACTTTCCAGGTCTGCGCCTTCAACCACTCGGCCATCTCTCCAGATATCACAAGTTAATATCCTACAATTAAAATTCAGAAACTGCAATAATATTTTTATTGAAATTCAAAATAAAACTGTAAATCCATTAAATTCAGCGAAATTACGCCACAACTACAAAATTATGATGCCTAACACATACAGCATTACAGTACGCGATCGCGCCAAAGGCATTACCCACATTTTCCAAGTACCGAGCGATCGCTATATCCTCCACAGCGCTGAAAAACAAGGCAAAGAACTACCATTCTCCTGCCGTAATGGTGCTTGTACCGCTTGTGCAGTGCGGGTAATCTCTGGAGACATTTACCAACCGGAAGCAATCGGGCTTTCCCAAGAATTACAAGACAAGGGGTATGCTTTATTGTGCGTTAGTTATGCTCGCTCGAATATAGAAGTCGAAACCCAAGACGAAGATGAAGTTTACGAACTCCAATTTGGACGCTTTTTCGCCAAAGGAAGAATTCGCGCAGGTTTACCATTAGATGAAGATTAATTAAGATCGAGGGCAAAGGGCAGGGGGAAAGAAAGTAATCTTCTTTTACCACTCCCCTTCCCCAATACCCCATGTCTAATTTCCATGATAAAAAACATAATTTTATTTTTTCTCATATTCCTACTTGCAAGTTGTCAACCGCAGAAACAAGTAGAAAATATACCAGTACCAGTAAAAGTAGTGCGAGTAGTTAGCGGACAAACTTTTGAAGTTATGGGATTAGGAGATCAACCCAATTTATTATCACAAGTACGACTGATTGGAATTGATGCGCCCGATTTACGGCAGCGTCCTTGGGGAGATAATGCTAAGGAAGGTTTTGAGGCATTAATAGGTGGACAACCCGTCAATTTAGAATTTGATATCGAAGCCAAAGATAAAATTGGTCGCACAATGGCTTATGTGTGGAAAAATGGATCATTGTTGAACGAACAACTAATTAAAGACGGACAAGTGATATTTGCTGCGCGATCGCCCAATCACAAATATGACCTCAAACTCGAACGCGCTCAACAATGGGCAAGATTAATGGGGCAAGGTATTTGGAACCCAGACAAACCCATGCGTGTTTCCCCCGCCGAATTTCGCCGTACAAATCGATAAAACACGTAGAGATAACACATTGAGTCGTATTTTATACAAAAAATTATTGAATTACAAATTATTGAATTACAAATCATGAAAGAACAACTTCAAAGCTTCCTCGACATAGCCACGGAAGCCGCATTAGCAGGAGGTGCTGAACTTCAGCGCTATTTAGGCAAAATCGAAGATTCCATCATTGAAAAAGGTCGTCCAGGGGATTTGGTGACAGCAGCAGATAAAGCTTCCGAAGCAGTAATTCTGGACATTTTTAGTCGTCATCTTCCTCAACATGCCATTCTTTCTGAAGAATCGGGGGAATTGGGTAATCAAGATAATAAATATCTTTGGGCAATCGATCCACTTGATGGTACAACTAACTTTGCCCATCAATACCCAGCTTTTGCCGTTTCCATTGGGCTGCTCATCGACGGAGTACCCGAAGTTGGAGTTATCTACGATCCTTTCCATAACGAATTATTTCGCGCTGCCAAGGGTTTAGGGGCAACATGCGAGTTTAACTCAGCTTCTCGAAGTCCAATTCGCGTTTCCCAAACGAACGAACTCAGTAAAAGCTTATTAGTGACGGGATTTGCCTACGATCGCCGCGAAACATCTGACAATAATTACGCAGAGTTTTGTTATTTTACTCACCTGACCCAAGGCGTAAGACGTAGTGGTTCAGCATCACTGGATTTAGCTCACGTAGCCTGTGGTCGTGTCGATGGTTACTGGGAGCGGGGTCTTTCCCCTTGGGATATAGCAGCAGGAATAATCATCCTCAGGGAAGCAGGGGGAATGGTTACAGCCTATGACAACTCGCCACTAAATATTTCATCTGGTCGAATTCTGGCAACTAATGGTCATATCCACAACGCAGTAAGTAAAGAATTGATGAATACTCCGCCTTTAAGCTCATGGGGCGAACACTAGTATCAAATTTATAGCCATTTTCAATAAGAGAAGTACACTAGAAAGATTAATGGAAACACTTTTTCTTATGGCGCTATATGTCTTTGAAAATTGAACGCGGATTATTTAAATTTGACTTTATAGATTATCATGCAGTTTTATGCATTCCAGTTGACGCGGACACAAAAGAAATTCGCAAGCGTTATCTTCAAATTGCCCGACGACTGCATCCAGATAGCAGTGCATCTGCTAGTCCAGAAGAAAAACAACTGGCAAGTGAATTACTATCAAAGCTAGTTAACCCAGCTTACGAGAAACTGTCATCAGATAAAGCTCGAACCGAGTACATGGTTGTACTTTCACAGATGGGTAAACGCTTGGTACAAAAATCTGCCTCAGTAGATTTAAGTAGCGATCCAGCCAGACAGCTAGCAGGTGCCCCGAACGTTGAGCAATTTTACAGAAGTGCGATCGCTAAAATTTCGGAAACCCAATATGAGAATCTATCCCACGCTCTCAAAATTATTGCGTACGTCAGCGAACTCAATTTAGTTTATTTGATGCGAACTGCTGGGAAAAAATTTACATCCGCAGCAGCACCATCAGCAACACCAAAAAGCAATACAGCTAAGACTGCGGGAAATACGCAAAGTTCCACTCCACAGGCAAGCACAACCAAAGAAGATACCAACGTTGCCCAGTATTTACGACGTGCCCAAGAATTAATGTCGAAGAATCAATTCGCACAAGCACGAGTTGAACTCCAAGACGCAATTAAACTTGCACCACATAATAGTCGCTGTCATAGCTTGATCGGAGTGGTCTATTTAAAGCAAAATCAAACCACAATGGCAAAAGTCCATTTCGACCGCGCCTTGCAACTAGACCCCAACGACACAGAAGCGTCCGAGGGGAAACGCAAAATCGAACAATTTCTGGGGCAAAAATCCGGCACAACGAAGCCAGCAGCATCGTCAAGTGCAGGCACAAAGCCATCAGACAAGTCCGGCGGAAGCGGTTTATTTGGCGGTTTATTTGGTGGAAAGAAAAAATAATTTATGGTTTACCAACCAGCAACGGGTGCAAGAGATTTGCTACCCCTTGATGTTGCCCAAAAACGCTGGATAGAAGATAGATTGCAGCAGGTATTCCACCGTTGGGGATATCACCGAATTATCACCTCCACCCTAGAACGGATGGATACGTTAATGGCAGGAGGTGCAATTCAACCCCGTACAGTGATTCAACTGCAAAACTCAGAAGACGAAGAATTAGGCTTGCGTCCAGAATTAACTGCCTCCATTGCCCGAACTGCAGTAACGCGGATGGCAGGTGCAGCTTACCCACAACGGCTTTACTACAATGCCAACGTCTTTCAACGCACGCGAGAATCCAAGCACAACCAACCGCAAGAATTTTATCAAGCTGGTGTAGAGTTACTTGGTGGTGGTGGTTTGTTAGGCAATGCTGAAATTCTTTTACTGGCGGCAGATTGTTTACAAGCACTAGATTTAAGTAATTGGCATTTAATTTTAGGGGAAGCTGGAATTACGCGATCGCTTCTCGAAGCATTCCCCCCAAACCTGCGTAGCTCTGTTCGTCACTGCGTAGCTCATCTCGATCGGGTTACACTGGATACCCTAACTTTAAGTGACGAATTACACGAACGGGCGCGGATTATGCTGGATTTACGTGGAAGTGCTGCCGATGTTTTTCCCAAACTCGCCAGTCTTACCCTTGATTCATCTCAACAAGCGGCAGTTAACGAATTAAAAGCTTTGGTCGAATTATTACAATCAGGAAGAACTTTCCCCATCATTATCGACCTTAGCCTCATTCAAACCATAGATTACTACACTGGTATTGTCTTTGAAGTTGTCACCAATACTGAAAATAACACCACTTCAATAGCTAGAGGTGGACGCTATGACCAACTTTTAGGACTTTACCATCCCCAACAAGAAAACATTCCCGGCATTGGTTTTGTCTTTTTACTCGATAATCTCTACCAAGTTTTATCAGTATCTCAGCAATTACCACAAACAACGCCAGCCGCAAACTGGTTAGTAGTTGCCGAAACAGAACAAGCTTACACTAATGCTTTTGCCTACAGCGCTAAACTTCGGAACTCCGTTCATTTAGTACGAGTCGAAATGGATTTAGGTAGACGTAATCCCGAAGCAATCCGTGAATACGCACGCGATCGCAATATCGGCAAAATAGCTTGGATTAAAGCCAATGCCGACCCCATAATCGAATCCCTTTAACGATTCCCTTTCATTATTTACTAAGCATTCTTGCTAGGCTATCAAAGCAGTCTTAATATAGCTTAATCAAAAAAAGAGAGAGGGAAGCCATGTCTCACACAATAGTAACTAACATCTGTGAAGGTGTTGCTGACTGCGTAAGTGCCTGCCCAGTTGCCTGTATTCATCAAGGTCCAGGCAAAAACACCAAAGGCACTGATTGGTACTGGATTGATTTTTCAACATGTATTGACTGCGGTATTTGCCTGCAAGTGTGCCCCGTTGAGAATGCGATCGTCCCAGAAGAACGACCCGAATTGCAGAAAACACCATCATAAAGTATGCATCCAGGTTAACAGTCTATAGTAACTTTCGCCTTGCCAGTAACTATTGACTGTTAGCTTTTCACATAAAAAAAGCTTCTATTGCAAAAACGTGACATTTAATTAATACCTCAAAAGCTTATAGAGGAAGGGATTAGAGAAAAGGGAAAAGAAAATAGAAAAAAAGCTTGACAAAGAAAAAGGGGATTGCTATTCTAGGTCGAGTGAGCGGTGAAAGAACAAACGCCCACGCTGAACCGAAAAAAAGTTAATAGTTTGAAAGTCATAACAAACACTAATCCTCGTCAAAGCAATGAAAAAAGTTCTTGCGTAAGCAGGAAAAGAGGATTCTAAAAAGAATTTTCGTAGAAAGAGCTAAACAAACAAATTTGATTTTGTTTTGAACAAAATGGAGAGTTTGATCCTGGCTCAGGATGAACGC
>NZ_NTFS01000441.1 GCF_002289455.1 Brunnivagina elsteri CCALA 953 | reverse complement strand
ATACCAATTACTTGTGAAGCTGCACATTATTTCGATTCCTCCAACCTCCCCTTAGTAAGGGGAGGTGCCACAGGCGGTGGGGTTATTTTATGCATCTTCATATTAAAATGGTATGAGGAGTTAGAAGTTAGAAGTTATAATTTTTAACTCCTAATTCTTAATTCCTAATTCCTAACTCCTAACTCCTAATTCCTAATTTTTAACTCCTAATTCCTAACTCCTAATTCTTAACTCCTAATTCCTAATTCCTAACTCCTAATTCCTAATTCCTAACTTCTTATTCCCCTTGGCTGATTTACCTTTATAACTACAGGAAGAGGGAATTAATACTACTGCATGGAACCCTAAATAGTAGAAGTGAAAGTAATTTCACATCACCTATTAAAGCAATTAAGAACAACATGCAAAGTAATTTAATCATGTTTCCCCGCGTCAATACTGATGTGGAATATACTCAAAATGACAGTTTTCTAAGTGATGAATATGACTTTGCAGAGCAACGATTTATTGAATTACTAGCTCTAGAAAACTTAGATAGACGATTGTATGTTGAACCCCAACTAGCAAGCGAATTTGAGAATATCTTGGCAATTGCGATTGTGGCAGGATATGAAGGTAATTTAGAGAAGAATAATCCAAGCGATAAGCAAAGCTTAATGCCAAAGACATTAAGCAATATTGGTAACGAAACAGCGCATTTATTCCTTCAACGCATTCTCTACCGGATAAATCGACTGTGTTTATTTTGGTATGACGACTTACACAATTATGACAACGAACGCTCCATTTATTTGCAGCAAATTCGCGATCGCATCGAAACAGCTTGGCAAAAATGGGAATTAGCACAAACTAATCTTGAAACTTTGCATGATGAAGCTTTGCAAAATCTTGATGTTAAACAAGCTCTAATTAATCGGGTTAAGAGTGACTTAAATCCGGAAATATCAGCAGAAAGTCGCTACATTCGGGAAGAAATGAACGAAGCTGGATATGGTCATTTACTTGCGATCGCTTCATTTGACGGGTTGGTTGAAGGAAGTCGATTGTCGCGCATTTTGGGTGGTACAGCAAACCCAATTCAATGTACTTTAATCAAAGTATTGCTAGAAGAATATGGAAATGGACGCTTTAACCGTAAACATTCGACATTTTTCGCGCAAATGCTGAATGAGTTTGGAATGAATACGCAACCAGAAGCGTACTTTGATTTAGTTCCGTGGGAAGTTTTAGCATGTGCTAATCATAACTTCCTGATGACTGAGCGTAAGCGCCACTATTTACGCTATTGCGGAGGTTTGACCTATTTTGAAGTGTCTGGACCAAGTGCTTATCGTAACTACCTTACTGCTGCACAGCGCTTAGGTTTGTCAGATGCAGCAATGGGTTATTGGGATTTGCATATTCGTGAAGACGAACGTCACGGACAATGGATGCTTGATGATGTTGCATTGCCCTTGGCAGAAATGTATCCAAATGATGCATGGGAATTGGTGTTGGGATATGACCAAGAAAAATCTATGGGAAATAGGGCAAGTGAAGCCATAGTCGCATCGATTCGTAATTATTAATCCCTAACTCCTAACTCCTAATTCCTAACTCCTAATTCCTAACTCTTAATTCCTGTACTATCCTATTATGAGAAAAATATTCTACTGCCCTGAAGAATCTAATTTCTACTCCAATTGTTTGGAAAATTTTGTATTCAGAAAATGCGAAGATTGTGAATATGTAGTTGAATTTGGTTCTGGAGATGGTAGTCCAGTTATCAATTCTTTGCTGAGAAATCAATTTGAAGGGATTGTACATGGATTTGAGTTAAATCCTAATGCTTGGAAAGTTGCAAATTCTACTATCGATGAATATAATTTGAATACAAAATATATAATTGATAATTCTTGCTTGTTTGCATCAACTCAACCTCAAGCAGAATATCTTGTTGCCAATCCTCCATATTTACCAGCACCAGATAATGATATCTATATGCCATTACTCTTTGGTGGTACTGATGGTGCGGCAATTACAAATCAGCTTTTATCGTTGGGATACGATAATGTTGTGTTGTTAGTTTCTAGTTACTCAAATCCCAAAAGCACCATTATTCATGCTCAAGAAAATGACTACTGCGTGAATAATTTTACAATTATGCCATTGAAGTTTGGTTATTACAGTTCTGAGCCAAAAGTAAAGCAACATATCGAAGAAATGCGGGATAACGATATGGCTTTTTATTCGGGTGATTATTACTATTTAGCAGGAGTTTTATTTACCAAGAGTCAAAAGTCAGATGTTAACTTGTCCAAAGAATTAACTCAAGTTTTAACAGGCATATAAAATTATGTAGTTAATCTTGATTTTTTCATATTTTCAATATTCTCGACTTTTCTCAATCGGGAATATTAATTAATCTTCAACGAAAATTCGGATATGTTTGTATTAATGTCTGCTCAATAGAACCTAAATTTTTGAATGTACGAATTAATTGATGTGCTGGGGTTTCACGTTTTTCCAGCATATTTTTTAAAGGTACAAGTAAATTAATATCAGGGTCATTTCCCAGAGCAATCTCCGCAGCTTGAAGAATTTGTAATGCGATCGCAAATATTTCTTCATTATCAAATGCTTCTTGTGCTGACAGTTGATGTAATGCAGCATTGGGAATTATTTCACGTCCAAGTAAGCTAGCATCAAGTATCAATCCTTTCAACAATGCTAATATCCCAGCATAAATAGAAAAATCATCACAACTATCGCAAGCTTTAAATTCAATTCGTCCAATTTCTGCCGGAAGACGAGCAATTTTTGTCAATGTCGGAATACTTGAAATCAGTTGTTCTGGCTTTTCTACAAATACTCTGGTAGCTGCACGTTTCCCTGTACGAATAAATGTTCTCACAGATAATCCTTCCCACAAATCACCTTGGTAAAACGGAGAACTATAACTAAAAGGAACGATATAAGGACTATAATAATTTAGTTTTTTACCAATATCAATTACCTTTTCTACAGGTAAATCTGTAAGCGAAATATTTAAATCTGGACCATAGGAAACCATATAAATATTAACTGTTTGCTCGTCGGGATAAGCTTGTAATTCCCTGAGTTCATATTCATTAAATGGTGGTTGTGGTTTGTATGATGTTAAATTCGGATTATAGCTAATTAAAACGGGTATAAGTCCAAATTTAGCAGCGACATCTTGCAATAAACAAAAACTCTCATTTAATTCTAAAATAGTATTTTTAATACTGGTGTGAATAGTTGTGCGAATTTCAATCCCTTTGGGAACACATTCTACAAATTCTTCATCCATTCCATAGCGTTCAAACCCTTCGATATACCACCTTTTTTTTCTAATTCCAGCATCTCCCATATGTAAATGTATGATTTCATCCACATATTCTGGCAATGCTTCAATTATCTGATTAAAATCAGCAAAGTTTGCCCGTGAAAAATCAACAAAATTTCCAGTCAAGTCAACAAAAGCAACTTCGTGTTCGATGCCAAAATTAAACATTAGTTATACCTTGAAATGTTTATGGTAAGAAATAGGCTGTCAGTAATCAGAATTTAGAATATTCTGTATATATTATTTACAGTGCAGATAGAATGATACTCCAGCAAAATTCATATTTATCCAAGTCGAAATAAACTCAATCTATAGGAAGGAATCTCTAAACAAACAACATGTCTATTGGTGAGTAATGACGTAGATATTTAGCTGGTAAATCTGCAAAGTTTTTGATTTTTCACCATCAGATAAGATGTAAAATCAAACGCGATAAGCGCACGCTCCGTGTAGCTTGCTTCCTCCGAGGGGTACGGTATATCCGATAAACCAGATATTCTTGCAAAAGATTAGCAAATAATATCTGGGCTTACTGTTCGTTAAGATACATTAAGACTCCTTTTGTAACAAATAGAATGCCTTTATTGCTGAGTTATAGCTTTCGTTTTGGTACTAAAAATCCCCATAATATTAGTAGAGCCAATAATTATCTAAATACTATTTGATAATTAATTAAGAATTATTATTAATATGACTACAAGGGAATTATAGCGCAAGATTTTTTGTGAAAGTCGTGAAAAGAATATTTAGCTGCTCTTACTTTTGCGATTTCCTATTTCCCGTTACTTATTGGCTTCCTACTTGCAAGTTACTATGGATGTTACAGAGCTTGAGGAGCAATGGCAATGACAACTGTAGTTAAATCAGCATATAGTGAAGAACATGTTTCCGCTTGGTTGCGGGGGTTGCTTGCGATCGCATGGGCAGATGGTGATTTTGATGCCCAGGAACAGGAGTTAATTGCTAGCATTACCCAGAATGAATTAGCTCCAGGGATGAAACTGGATACTTTAGAGGATATTTCCCCAGAGGAATTAGCTGATGTATTGGGCAAAGGTACATCCCTTGCGGAAAACTTTTTGCGAACTGCCGTAATGGTTGCGATCGCAGATGGGATTTACACTAAAAGCGAAGATTACATGTTGCATGAGTTGTGCAAAGCTTTGGGAGAACCAGAAAATATTCTCGAAGCACTGCGTTATACTCTCGAACATCCACAGGAATTAGAACCTACTTCCCCTATCTCATCAACTACGATACCACCATCTACATCTGTATCTATATCAGTCGCATCACCATTAAAACGTCCTGTCGATCCACTTTATCCTCTTCGCGACTGGTTAGATGGACTGGAAATACACGACCCCAGTGTTGCCCGTTTCTTGTGTAAAATGATTCCTTCACAATGTCCATTTGCACGGGATGTCAAATTATTCGGACGCAAAATAGTCCACATTCCACCATTATGTAAAATCAATCCTCTCTACGAACAGCTTGTTGGTTTACGGTTTCGCGCTCTTTCCTATCTCGCTGATGACTGTAAAGAAGACATTACACCTTATATATAGGAGTAGGAAGGGGAATAGGGATTGAAAAATTAAAAGTAGGAAAAAAGCCTTGGTTTTAATTCAAGGAGTGAGTTTAAGAGTGAATTAAGAGTCTATAATTATATGGCTCTTAATTTTTAACTAAAAACTCCTAATACAATTTTAATATGAAGATATATAGAACCCCACCGCCTATGGCACCTCCCCTTGCTAAGGGGAGGTATGGAGGGGCAGGGCTGATTCATCCCCTAAAACACTTAAAAAATCAAGGGTTCTAGCAATTTAAAACTGGTTATTTTGTTACCAG
>NZ_NTFS01000440.1 GCF_002289455.1 Brunnivagina elsteri CCALA 953 | reverse complement strand
GCGATTAAAATCGCCCGTGTCGCTTATATCTCAGCACTAAAGTGACTGAGTTTTACGCATACCGTGTTGTTCTATAAACTAAGTGTTTCTGGCTCTCTAGTATTTATGACAAATAATTTGTCGCTCTACAATATCATTTGGTATTTTCCCTCTACAAAACGCCTTTGGAACTAGGAATGACACCACCACGACGAGGATCGATTGCGATCGCAATTTGCATAGAACGCGCAAATGCCTTGAATGTGGCTTCGATAATGTGGTGTGAATTAATACCATCTAGTTGGCGAATGTGTAACGTCATTTGGCTGTGATTGACAAGGGCAACAAAAAATTCGCGCACTAACTGAGTGTCATATGTTCCCACTCGCTGCGTAGGAATCTGTAGACCATAACTCAGGTGCGGACGACCAGAAAAGTCTAAGGCAATTTGGACTAAAGCTTCATCAAGGGGTGCAAGAAAGTTGCCAAAGCGCACAATACCTTTTTTATCACCTAATGCTCTGTAAAGTGCTTGTCCAAGGGTAATACCCACATCTTCATTAGTGTGATGGTCATCGATATGTAAATCACCAGTAGCACGTACATCCAAATCAATTAAACCGTGGGAAGAGATTTGATGTAGCATGTGGTCGAGAAAAGGAATACCAGTATCAGCATGGCAGGCTCCGGTTCCATCCAGGTTGATAGTTACTTTTACGTCAGTTTCCCCAGTAGTGCGACTTACTGAGGCGATACGTGGGGCTAAATTTGATACTTCAGGGTGAGAGGATATAGTTTGCATGGTAATTAGGAAGTTATAAATTATGAATTATGAATTATGAATTATGAATTATAAATTATAAATTATAAGGTAGAGACGACCCGGTGGGTCGTCTCTAAAAAATTTAAGAGTTAAGAGTTAAAAGTAATGAATTGAGATTGAGAAGTTTTGAGTTTTTAACCCTGAATATCTAGCCCATGATTCCTAAACCCTAACTCCTATCTTGAACCATCACATTCCCATAATTTCATACCCGGCATCAACATATAGCACTTGCCCAGTGATTCCACTCGACAAATCGCTACACAAAAAAGCTGCGGTATTACCGACTTCGATTTGGGTGACAGTGCGACGTAGAGGTGCTACCGCTTCGACGTGGTGAATCATGTCTAAAATACCACCAACAGCGCTCGATGCTAAGGTGCGAATTGGACCAGCCGAGATAGCATTGACGCGAATATTATTTTGTCCGAGTTCGGAAGCTAGATAACGGACACTGCATTCAAGTCCAGCTTTGGCAACACCCATGACATTATAATTGGGAATGGCACGCACACCACCCAAGTAAGTCAGGGTGACAATACTTCCACCTTCAGTCATTAATGGTTTTGCTGCACCAGCTAGCTGAACGAGGGAGTAGGTACTAATTTCTAGTGCTGTGTTAAAACCCAATCGCGATGTTTGACTAAAATCCCCAGTCAAGTCATCCTTACCAGCGAAAGCTAGACAGTGAATGAGTATATCAAGCTTGTCCCATTTTTCGCCAATGGTGGCAAAAGTCGATTGAATTTGCTCATCGTTTTGCACATTACAAGGAAGAAACAAGCTGGGGTTTAGGGGTTCAACGAGTTCGGCAACTTTTTTCTCCATTCTGCCTTTCTCGTCGGGTAGGTAAGTAATCCCTAAATTTGCTCCCGCTTTGTGTAATTGTTGGGCTATTCCCCAAGCGATCGAACGGTTATTGGCAATTCCTGTGACAAGGGCATTTTTTCCGGTTAGGTCTAGCATATATATTCTTCAAACGATAATCTTACGGTTCCCGTGAACGCGATTCTCCACAAAAGAGGTTATGGGATTGCATAACGCACAACCCTAAAAGCGATCGCATCAGTTAGAGCATACTAGAATCTCAGGTAAATTTTGTCTTTCTTTCCGGTTCTTTTTTGTGTCTAATATTCTTGTCAACACAGAACAAATCGGTAAATATGGATAGATTATTCATTTTTGCTCCCCTGAGATAGCCAGCTTTTTGGGTATCTATATGATTACTCATTAGTTTATTCTGCCTCAGTATTTTACCTTGAAGATGGAGGGTTTTTCCTTAATTATTAAGCATTTGCAGAACCGACAGTTCCAGAATTACTGCATAAGTAGAAGTAGTCAAAGAGTCATCTCTCTCCTCCTTTAGTGGTTTTGTAGCTTGTTTTTTAACATGTGTTTTTTTGACTTGACAAACAACTAAAAACTAATAATCATGAACCAATAACTAACGACGAATGACGCAGAATTAAAAATCCTACTTATTCCTTAAGAAATTCCTTAATTACCAGGGCTTTTTCTTAATCAAACCTTTGCATCAGAAGTTTTTGTAAATAGTTATCAAAAAGTAGTAGCCGTAAAGACCAAAAATTATGTATCATTGTGAACAAATAGTCTTTGTAAACCTTGATAAAGCGAGGTTGAGTATAGGAAAGTACAAAAAGGTTGACAATGTAATATTGATTTTTCAAGTGTATTCTTAGGTAATCTGTTTTAATTTTCCGGCATTGGGTAGGGGAAGGGAGATGATCGTGACACAAGACAAAGCCCTCGCAAACGTATTTCGTCAGATGGCGACTGGGGCGTTTCCACCTGTTGTGGAGACGTTTGAACGTAATAAGACCATCTTTTTTCCCGGCGATCCTGCTGAACGAGTTTATTTTCTTCTCAAAGGTGCAGTAAAGCTCTCCAGGGTGTACGAAGCGGGAGAAGAAATAACGGTGGCGCTGCTACGGGAAAATAGTGTATTTGGTGTTTTGTCCCTACTAACGGGAAACAAGTCGGACAGGTTTTACCACGCGGTGGCATTTACCCCTGTAGAATTGCTGTCTGCCCCCATTGAGCAAGTAGAACAAGCGCTAAAGGAAAATCCAGAATTGTCGATGTTAATGCTGCGGGGTTTGTCCTCGCGGATATTACAAACAGAGATGATGATTGAAACGTTGGCTCATCGCGACATGGGTTCGAGATTAGTCAGCTTTTTGTTAATTCTTTGCCGCGATTTTGGCGTTCCTTGTGCGGATGGCATCACAGTCGATCTGAAATTATCGCATCAAGCTATAGCTGAGGCTATCGGTTCGACTCGTGTCACCGTTACCCGCTTGCTGGGTGACTTGCGGGAAAAGAAGATGATTTCAATCCACAAGAAGAAAATTACTGTCCATAAACCTGTTACCTTAAGTCGCCAATTTACTTAGGCAACTTAAATTTTCAGCCAATTTACTGAAAAAGTAGTTGGGGGAATTGAGGTGGCAAATTTTTGTATTCAATCGTTAGGCGGCTATAAGCTAGCATTAGTTAGTCATTTATAGTGCCTGTTTCCTTTTATAGCCCATCAATAGTGGAGGTAAATCTCTAAATTGAGTACATTCGGATATTGCCATCTAATCCCCCACGCGACTGGTTTAGAAGTAGTAGGCTGTATGTGGAAAGGTTTCGGTAGGCGACAATGACCACCGCGTACATCCTGATTACAGCAATTCTGATTTTGGGAGGCTTTATTGCCACCGTTGGCGATCGCATCGGCACACGGGTTGGCAAAAAGCGACTCTCACTCTTTAACCTGCGTCCCAAAAAAACGGCGGTATTAGTCACTATTTTGACGGGTATTGGGATTTCAGCATCAACACTAGGTATTCTATTCCTTGCTGATGGTGGATTGCGAAAAGGTGTATTTGAGTTGGAGAATATCCAAAAAGATTTGCGTCGCAAGCGCGAACAACTTAAGGGAGCCGAAACTCAGATTAATCAGGTTACGGGGGAACTTAATCAAGCTAAAACTCAAGAAGCAGAAGCTCAGAAGCGCTTGGAAAGTACCAACAAGAACCTGCAAGATGCCAACAAAAAGCAGAAAGAAACCCAAACTGCACTTAACCGCACGATTGACTTACAAGCTAAAACCCAAAATCAACTGCGCTCAACCCAAAGCCGACTCGGACAAGTTGTAGCCCAGTACCAACAAGCAATATCCCAGTTGCAAAGCGTCTACGATGAGCGTAAAAAACTTCAGGAGGAGATAGTACAGCAAAAGCTAGAGAGTCAGAGACTGTTCAGTGTGGCTAAATTAGCCATCGACGAAGCCAAAAGCGCAATCCAAAAGCGCGATCGCGAATTACAAAAGCGCAAAGACGCAATCGAATATCGCGATCGCAAAATTGCCCAACTTGATAACTTGATTCAGAAGCGCAATATTGAAGTTACCGCACGGGAACAAATAATTGCCCAGCGCGAATCCCGGTTGAAGGAACTCGAAACCCAACAAGGCTATCTCGAAGAAGAAGTCACTCGTTTAGAACAATACTACCAATCTTTCCGCGACCTGCGTCTGGGCAAATTGGCAATAGTGCGGGGACAAATGATAGCCTCGGCTGTTGTTAGCGTTCAGCAACCCGAAGGAGCGCCTCAAGCCGCAATTAAACTACTAGAAGAAGCTAATCGGAATGTCGTCTCTAGATTAAGCGAACCTGGCAGCAATCTACCCCCCGATTTTAAAATATTACAAATCACTCCCGAACGGATTCAGCAATTAAGCAAACAAATAAGTGATGGTCGTCAGTACGTCGTCCGTGTCTTTTCGGCTGGAAACTATGTACGTGGCGAAAAACGCATTGAATTTTTTACCGATGCTTCAGTCAATCAAATTGTATTTAAGGCTGGTGAAATTTTAGCAGCGACAAGTGCAGACCCAAAAACAATGACTTCATATCAATTGAGGCAAAGACTTGATTTATTAATCTCCGCTTCCCAGTTTCGCGCTCGAAATGCAGGTATTTTGGACGATATTCAGGTTGACAGTACATTTTTGCGGTTTTTGTCCCAATTACAACAATATGACCAGCCTGTAGAAATTAAAGCGATCGCAGCCGACAATACATTTACAGCCGGACCATTAAGACTTAAATTTATTGCTATTCAAAACGGTCAAATACTTTTTGGTACATAGTCATCCAATTTTGGATAAATCAGGGAGCCTATATTATTAAGGAATACTGGTCAAGAAATTAGAGATTAATTGTAGGGGTGGGGTTTCCCCACCCTTAAGAGTAAGCCACAAAATAAATGATCCTGTGTTGTCATGCTGTAGCTTGCTACTTACAGAATGACCGAAGAGCATTTCTTTATGTGGAGTTCTCTAATTGTCTTTTAAAATTAATAAAGATTATTGATATTCATAAAGAAGTAT
>NZ_NTFS01000044.1 GCF_002289455.1 Brunnivagina elsteri CCALA 953 | reverse complement strand
TAGCCGCATTAGACGAGCGTACATCGGAGAGGTTGCCGTAGGCTAGCGAGACTTCTCGCAGAGTAGCGTCTATATCTAAGGTTTTTATCTCTTTATATGTACCTCATTACAGACGGAAGTGCTGTAATGCAACCCAACATTATTATCTTAACGAATGTTGGGTTTTCTCCCCGACGCGAAAACTCAAACCTGCACAGATTCTCGACTTCTAACAATACTTGTTGTCAGATTTAAAGCTTTTACACCGAAGTTGGGTTTTTTCCCCGACGTAAAAAATCAAACCAGCACAGATTCCCGACTTCTAACGATACTTGTTGTCAGATTTAAAGCTTTTACACCGAAGTTGGGTTTTTTCCCCGACGCAAAAACTCAAACCTGCACAGATTCCCGACTTCTAACAATACTTGTTGTCAGATTTAAAGCTTTTACACAGAAGTCGGGAATCTTGAACCCACGCGATCGCAATTTAGCATAAATTCGCTATTCTACTTTGAATACCGAAAAATCAGAGTAGAAGCATGATAAATATTGGAAATACAGTTTTTGACATTATAAAAAATCCAAAAATGACAATCTATTTTTACAAAGCTTCCGATCCATACGGCTGCTTCTCTAACTTTTCTGCCCACGGAATCGAGATAGAGGGGGTTTTTTGGGCTACAGTTGAGCATTATTACCAAGCGCAAAAATTCGTCGGTAGCGTTGACGAATATATCATCCCGATAATACATGCAGCAAACACCCCAGAAATTGCCGCAGCATTAGGACGTAATTGCGATCGCAGTCTTCGTTCAGATTGGGATCGGGTGAAAATTCAAGTCATGCAAAAAGCCGTCTTGCAAAAGTTTCTTAGCCATACCGATATTCGTAAAATACTTTTTGATACTGGAACACAAACACTTATGGAAGATTCCCCCTGCGATTATTTTTGGGGTTGTGGTACTGATAAAAGTGGTCAAAACCATCTTGGTAAAATTTTGATGGATGTGCGTACTAAACTTCGCAACTCATATTCACAGCAAACGGTATCAGTTTAGCTTGTTTTCAGTTTATCGCCATCTAAAAAAACAGTAAATTCACTTGTTTTTAACTTTTTTAAGTAGCAAGATTTGTTATGTATACTAGTTTTTACTTAATTAATCAAAAAAATAATAGAGACTATTTGTAATCGAAATGCTAAGAAGTTCAGCATTTTTCGGGCTGGCACTAACTAGGATAAAAGCTTACGATTGAGAATTTTTTTATACTTTATATTTATAACTATATACATAAAATGACATCAGCCGATCGCACTACCAATATATCGCAAAATCAAGACCAAGAAGCTTTGTTGCAACCAACTATTGACGGAATTCGACGTAATCGACCACTGCAAGAAATTTTACAATTAGCTGTAGTAGATACTCGTAGGTTTTTAGGTACGGATCGAATTATGGTTTATCGGTTCGATGCTGATGGCAGTGGTGAGGTAATTAGTGAATCGCTTTGCAAGGAAAATTTACCATCTTTTTTAGGGTTACATTTTCCCGATGAGGATATTCCCCCCCATGCAAGAGAGATGTTTCTCAAAGCTAGACAGCGTTCGATAGTGGATGTTGAAAGTGGAAAAATTGGTTTATCACCACTTGATAATTGTGATACTGGGGAAATTTTAACCAAGGAATCTAATTTTCAAGTTCGACCTCTACCAAAAAAAATATCCCGAAGCCAATGTCGAAATTGATACTACATCTGAAGAAATAGACTTAGAATTTATCAGCGCAGATTTACCGAAACTGATGTCATCCATGACAATTGGAGCAGACAGAATCCGCTCAATAGTCGTATCTCTGCGTAATTTTTCTCGCCTCGACGAAGCCGAAATGAAACCAGTGGATTTACATGAAGGGATCGAAAACACTTTGTTGATTTTACAACATCGAATCAAACCCAACATTGATTTCCCCGGCATCGATATTATCAAAGAATATGGTAACTTACCCTTGATCGAATGCTATGCGGGGCAAATCAACCAGGTATTAATGAATATTCTCAGTAATGCAATTGATACACTTATTGAAGCTGTAAAAAATCATTGCGACTTCACTCCACAAATTCGTATTTCTACAACAACATCCCCAAGCAAGTCAAGAGCGATTATATGTATAGCTGATAATGGGATGGGAATTTCAGAAGAAGTCAAAAAAAGGATTTTTGACCCCTTTTTCACCACCAAGGAAGTAGGAAAAGGCACAGGATTGGGATTAGCAATTAGTTATCAAATCATAGTAGACAAGCATCAAGGTGTACTAAAATGCACTTCCAAGCCAAATAAAGGTACTGAATTTATGATTGAAATTCCCCTAAAATAAATCAAAACATCCCACAAAACAGCAAACACTCCACCATTAGATATATCTGTAGATATATCCCTTTTGGCGTAGAAAATATCGTAAAATCCAAATTGGATAAATATTTTTGGATAAATATTTTTGATAGATGCTGCTACTAATGTTGGTGCTGCATTCAAGCCAAAAAGAGAGGAATTCATGAACTGGGTTAAAGTACTTGCACAAGACGAATTACCACAAGATGCACGCAAAGTTGTTAAAGTTGAGCAACGTGCTATCTTATTGCTTCACCATAACAAGCAAATTTACGCGATCGAAAATTCCTGCCCTCACCTCAAACTACCCTTACAAAAAGGTAAAATCACCGATGGGGCAATTGTTTGTCCATTTCATCGCAGCGCATTCGACTTAAAAACCGGAAATCCCACAAATTGGATTCCATTTCCCCCTGGAGTAGGTAAGTTAATGGGGATGATTTCCAAAGAAAAACCCCTAGCAGTCTTTCCCACTCGTGTAGAAGAAGGAAGTATCTGGGTAGAAATTTAGATTAGGGATTTCGGGAAAGTCAAATATCCCAACCATATAACCATCAATCATATCATTCGTAGGGGCGGGGTTTTCCCGCCCTTAAATTTTGGGTTTAGGACAATTTATTTTTTAATTTTCCCTGACGATACATTTCCATCGTGGATACTTTCAATACGGGAATGCTCAACATTTTCGCAAAGAAAGTATATATTTATGAACCCATTACCTTTTTGCACATATTTTTCCAAATCAGACGGTATATAAAGTTAGAAACTTAAAAATCTAATTGTATAGACTTTGGCTTCTATTTTTTCATTTTTTCCTTATTCTATTTTCAGGAAATATCTATTGAGGGAGTGAAGATAAAAATTGAAGCATGTGCTTGAATAATAATGGAAACCGGAGCAAATAGCCATGAAATCGAATCCGACTAATCCCAATCAACGAGAAACTAAATCTGCGAAAAAGCGACAGCAATCCTCATCCTATGTGGATATCGGTAGTCCTAAAGTACCAGTTCGTCAAAATAAAACCCAACCAAAGCAAGAATCACTCAGCGATTGGGCACACGCAAGTTAATTAACATATTAATTAACAAATCCATCTACTCAATTTACCTCACCAACCAATCTACCTAAAACATATCTATGGAAACTTCGTACAACCATTATTCTGCTACAACCGTGTTTTGAGCCAATATGGAATCAAGTGAGTTTCTTTCATATGTCTTTTGAGTCATGTAATCCATCTACTCTATCTTTTTCACTAGTTGAAAGTTTGCATCTTGCACTTAATGAAATTAATTGAAACCCTGCAAGATTAATTACCCGATTGTTTGCGATTAATACTTAGCTCATTTTTGGCTAACTATTCCGAATAATCTTCGAGCAATCCCAATGAAAAAGCTTTCAACTAGTAATCAACCAAAGAATCTTCCATTATTTTCTCTTCTTGGCGTTCTTTGTGTCTTGGCGGTTTAATTTCTTACTTATTATATAGTATTAATGTTGGGTTACGTAAAGCCTTCAACGTCACTTGCTATAACGAGGGGAACCCCCGCAATGCAGTGACTCCCCAGAAGTATGTATAAACTCTTGTCATGCTGACGAAGGAAGCATCTCAATTCCTTATTGTATAGTTATTTTTGAGAACGGGACATTGGTTCAAACTTCAAATAAGTTCCTCCCAACCCTTCAACAATAGTACGGGTATTCGCAGCCATCATTTTTTGATAAGTATCACCTTCACTACCTGGCATCCCCAAATTATACACAAAAAGCTGTTTGCCAGCAATACGTACATCAGCTTCTTTCGCGACAGTTTTAGCTAATTTGGGATTGACAACATTGGTAATAAAAATAGATGGAACTCTCGACTGACGAATATTTTTGATTAAAGGTTTTAAACGCGAAGATGCGGATTTTTCATCATTACTAACATTCACAAATGCAGTTTCATATTTAATTCCATAAGCTTGAGTATAATATCCAATTCCCAAATTATTAGTAATCAGCTTTCTCTGGGAAGAAGGAATACTGGCAACCCGCGATTTTATCCATGTATCTAACTTATTGATTTCACCTTTAATTTTCTTCCCATTAGCTGCATATAAATTGGCATTTTCAGGTGCAATTCGATTCAGATTATTACTAATAATATCTACCATCACCGACACATTCTTCGGATTATGCCATAAATAAGGATTATTTAGCCTTTTACTTCCTTCTTGAATCATTAATTTTGGCTTCGTCACTGCACGCTCTCCAACCGCAATTTTTGGTGCAGGATTTTTACTAGCTCTGATTAAATCCAACACAGCAGGTTCCAGATTATAACCATTGTAGAGAATTAGCTTTGCATCTGCGATCGCACTCGCATCTGAATCTTCTACTTGATAGCGTTTGGGATTAATATCTGGCGGTATCAAGCAAGTAAGATTAATTGTATTCCCAGCGACTTGTTTTGTCAGGTCGCACAATACACTGGTAGTTACTACTACTCTAGGAAGATTCTTACTTTCAGGAGTTTTAATTGTCAGAGATGTAGTATTTTTAACATTATTTGGATTACTGCAAGCGGAGAGGACAAATTGAAGTAGAAATAGGATTACAAGCAAATTCCTCATACAAAATCGTATTCATCACTAATGATATATGAGGAATTTTAACCGCGATATTGCAATTATGAAAGAATTACCAATAAAGTTTGTAGAGATGGGATATTCCCCTGTCTTTATCTGATTTTCCTAACACGATATACCTTCGAGGGGACACGCTTATCGCATTATTATCTTAGCTGAGTATATTAACTCATTGACAAAATACTCGTGACTTTAAATTATTGCTAGTGGATATACGCTAAAAAAAGAAGCATATTTAAATCTTATTGAATACCTCAACATTTATAATTAATTATCATTATTAAGTTTGGTAAATAAGTTCCCCAATAGAGTTAAGCTAAATTTTATGGTTGAATTCAGTGAAATTAATCTTAACCTTAATTTTCTGAATGTTACCCACGTTGATGCTTTGATTCCTGTCAAAGTAATCGCTCCGATCGAGTTTGGAAAGATTATCCCAAACTACAGGTAATGTGTGACAAATTATCTTTGTTTATAACGATATAAGGTTCAAGACAAATGCTAAAAAACAGCGAACTGAATATCAATCAGGGTTCTAATCTCAGGTGGAATTTAGAAGATCAAGATAAGCGATTTTCCACCGGACAAGTTTTTCCGTTTAAAATAGTTGGGAAACCGTTATAACTCAAAGCGGTTTACTTTAAATTAAATAAATTACCAGCATTGAGACTAAGTTACTATCAAATGTGTAAAGTTAGGTTTTTTGTCTACTTTATTAATTCGCATTTGAGCGTTTGTTAGTGTATTTGTAGGTTGCTAGGCTATCTATAAATTATCCAGCAAGAAAAAAAGTTTAAAAGATAGCCTATATCTCAATCATTTCTTTTCAGTAAATATATGAGTGAATCTGTCTAAAGAGAGATATATATATATATCTCTCTATTGACTGGTAGATTGTTTTTACCTATCTGAAATTAGAAGATGGAAAGACATTTCTTGTTTATTGGCATTAACTCAAAGGCATTGGTTTTGTTAGTTTTTAAATAAAGGTAAGGATGAGATAAATGGGCATACCTCAAGCAACTTTTTCTGCTACTGAAACGGCATTTCACGTAACAGGATATGAGAAGATTGAATTTAGTCTGGTGTACGTAAATGGTGCGTTTGATATCAGGAACACCGAAATTGCCGACAGCTATCAGAAATTTGGGCGTTGTTTGTTGGTAGTTGATGCAAATGTGAACCGTTTATATGGTGAACAAATCAAGTCTTATTTCCAATTTTATGACATTAAATTGACAGTTTATCCTGTTAATATTAGTGAACCAGCTAAGACTCTGGAGACATTTGAGGAAGTTGTAGATGCTTTTGCAGACTTTGGTTTAATTCGCAAAGAGCCAGTTTTAGTAGTTGGTGGTGGTTTAGTTACAGATGTAGTTGGTTTTGCCTGTGCATCTTATCGTCGTAGTACCAATTATATTCGCATTCCCACAACTTTAATTGGTTTGATTGATGCTGGTGTTGCCATCAAGGTAGCAGTTAATCATAAGAAGTTAAAAAATCGTTTGGGTGCTTATCATGCTCCCCAAAAGGTAATTTTAGACTTTTCCTTTTTAGAAACTTTGCCAGTTGCTCAGATTCGTAACGGGATGGCAGAATTGGTAAAAATTGCCGTAGTGGCAAATGCAGAGGTTTTTGAACTGTTGTACGAGTATGGGCATGAATTACTGCATACACACTTTGGCTATGTAAATGGTTCGGAAAAACTCCAAGAAGTTGCCCATCGGTTGAATTATGCAGCAATCAAAACCATGTTGGAGTTGGAAACACCAAACCTGCGGGAACTTGACTTAGATCGGGTAATTGCTTACGGTCATACTTGGAGTCCCACATTGGAACTCGCACCACAAGTTCCTTTGTATCATGGTCATGCAGTGAATGTGGATATGGCACTTTCTGCAACTATCGCCCAGAGACGTGGTTATATAGATTTAGAATCGCGCGATCGCATTCTCAATTTGATGAGTCGAATTGGCTTAACTGTGGATCATCCCCTACTTGATGGTGATTTGTTGTGGTACGCGACTCAATCGATTACCCAAACTAGAGATGGTAAGTTACGTGCTGCAATGCCAAATCCAATTGGTGAATGCTTTTTCGTCAATGATTTGACTCGTGAAGAATTGGATGAAGCTTTGGCTGAACATAGACTTCTCTGTGCTGAACTTCCCCGTAATGGTGAAGGAATCGACGCTTATATTGGTACTGAAGAATCGGAATTGATTGAAGTGTAGGATTGCTTCAAATTGACAGTACGACAGGATACGTGGAGAGAAGTGACAGATCGATCACGTCTTCTAATAAACTTGGAATTAAGACAAGAAACCTCAAGCTGTCATGCTGACGTAAGGAAGCATCTCATCTTTTGTTTCCGTAGTGTTTCCTACGGAGAATCCAAAATCAAAGGGAGACGCTATTTATTGCGTCTCTACAAATCCACAAAGCCAAAAATCAAATGACTAGTATTGTAGAAATTAATACTGCTAGACCTGTAACACCCCACGGTATTTTAGTAGAAGAGTTGCGAAAAACTCTAGAAATGGCAGAAGCTGCAAGCGTTTCCACAGAAGTTTTGACTAGTCTGCGTTTAGCGTATCAATTAGCAGCAGGACTAGACACATACACAAGTGAATGTACGACCAAAGAATCATCAGCACTGACAGCATTAGCGCTGAAAACGAGTAATGAAAATTGGCGAAAGCGCTTTGGTGACGGGGAAACGGTGCGTCAATTAGAACAAGAGATGCTTTCCGGACACTTAGAAGGACAGACATTAAAAATGTTTGTGCGTATGACTAAGGCAAAGCGGGTTTTGGAAGTGGGAATGTTTACGGGATATTCAGCCCTAGCGATGGCGGAAGCCCTACCCGATGATGGTAAGTTGGTGGCTTGTGAAGTTGATGCTTATGTTGCTAGCTTTGCCCAAAACTGCTTTGCTGATTCGCCCCACGGTGATAAAATTAGGGTGGAAGTCGCACCAGCATTGGAAACACTCCGTAAATTGGTTGCGGCTGGTGAATGTTTTGATTTGATATTCATTGATGCTGATAAAAAGGAGTATGTGGAGTACTTCCAAACTATTTTGGATGGTAACTTGCTGGCATCCGACGGTTTAATCTGCGTTGATAATACCTTATTACAGGGACAACCTTATTTACCACGAGAGAAACGTACAGCGAATGGAGATGCGATCGCACTATTCAATTCTACCGTTGCTCAAGATTCCCGTGTTGAGCAAGTATTATTACCTGTGCGGGATGGTTTAACTTTGATTCAAAGGTTGAATTAAGTAAATGGCACAATCTATACCTTTTGATTCGACACTGCAAAAACCGCAAGTTTCTTCTGGGGTAAGGATATCTGGGTTATTTAAAACCTTGGGTACGTTGTTTTTATTGTTTTTAGCATTACCAGTAAATGCCTCAATTGTTTTGATATCTTTGCTTTGGGGGATTTTTAATAAACCTGTTGGGAAGCAACTTAAAACCACCGCACCGAAGAATATTTTAATTAGCGGTGGTAAGATGACAAAGGCTTTACAACTTGCGCGATCGTTCCACGCAGCAGGACATCGGGTTGTACTTGTGGAAAGTCATAAATATTGGTTAACTGGGCATCAATTCTCTAATTCGGTGGATAACTTTTATACTGTGACTCCACCGGAAAAAGACCCGGAAGGCTATACACAGCAGCTATTAGATATAGTTAAAAAAGAACATATTGATGTCTACGTACCCGTGTGTAGTCCTATTGCTAGTTACTACGATTCTTTGGTGAAACCTGCCCTTTCCCAGCATTGTGAGGTTTTTCACTGCGATGCTGAGATAACCCAGATGTTGGATGATAAACATGCATTTTCGGAGAAAGCCAGAAGTTTTGGTTTATCTGTTCCCAAGTCGTTTAAGATTACTAATCCTGAACAAGTTATTAACTTTGATTTTTCCCAAGAAAAGCGGAAATACATCCTCAAAAGCATTCCTTACGATTCAGTTCGACGTTTGGATTTGACTAAACTTGCCTGCGATACTTCAGAGGAGACAGCAGCGTTTGTTAGGAGTTTACCTATCAGTGTAGAAAAACCTTGGATTATGCAAGAGTTTATACCCGGTAAGGAGTTTTGTACCCACAGCACTGTCAGGAATGGGGAATTAAGGTTACATTGCTGTTGCGAATCTTCGGCTTTTCAGGTGAATTACGAGAATGTTGATAACCCGCAAATTTTGGCATGGGTAAAGCATTTTATTCAAGAAATGGGTATCACTGGACAGGTTTCTTTTGACTTTATTCAAACCGTAGATGGAACAGTTTATGCGATTGAATGTAATCCCCGTACCCATTCTGCGATTACGATGTTTTACAATCATCCTGGTGTTGCGGATGCTTATTTGGGGGAAATTCCTGCTTCGGAACCTTTGCAACCTCTTGTTAGTAGTAAACCAACTTATTGGCTTTATCATGAAATTTGGCGATTGACGGAAATTCGTTCTTTGTCGCAATTTTGGAGTTGGTTGCAGAATTTGTTGCGTGGTAAAGACGCGATTTATCAGTTGAATGATCCTTTACCTTTTTTGATGGTTCCCCATTGGCAAATCACCTTATTATTATTGCAGAATTTGCGACGGTTAAGAGGTTGGGTGAAGATAGATTTTAATATTGGAAAGTTGGTGGAGTTGGGGGGAGATTAATTTCAATATTTTAACGCAAAGGAGCGCGGAGAGAAGTTTGTGGGAGATTATTCTTCCACAAAACTTCGGGAGGTAAGCGCAGAGTTTCGCAGAGGAATAAAGAGAGGGAAATATGTCGGTATTGCGTGTTTTACATTTGGTGGGTTCTGCGGTTAATGAGTTTTATTCTGATTTATCGAGACTTTATGCTCAAGATTGTATTAAGTCTACCGCGAATACAGAACTCTACGAATTTCACATTGCCTACATTTCACCAGATGGTAAATGGCGTTTCCCTACCGATCTTAGTCGAGATGCGATCGCACTTGCAATTCCTCTATCTTTAGCTGAGGCTGTTCAGGTTTTAACAGCACTCAAAATCGATGTGATGTTACCACAGATGTTTTGTGTTCCGGGGATGACATCCTATCGAGCTTTGTTTGATTTGCTGAATATTCCCTATGTGGGGAATACTCCTGATGTGATGGCATTAGCTGCTAATAAGGCTAAAACAAAAGCTGTTGTGGGATTTTCTGGTGTTAGCGTACCTCAAGGGGAATTACTTCGTTTTGGAGATTATCCCAAAATTGCTACCCCAGCAGTGGTTAAACCTGTGGATGGTGATAATTCTTTGGGGGTAGTTTTGGTGAAGGATCTTTCTGATTATGAAAGTGCTTTGAAAACAGCATTTGCTCATAGTTCGGAAGTGTTAGTGGAGACGTTTATCGAGCTTGGTAGGGAAGTCAGATGTGGTGTCATTGTTGAAGATGGTGAACTTGTTTGCTTACCACTGGAAGAATACCTGATGGACAAAGAACAGCAACCCATCCGCAGTTATGATGATAAGCTAAAGCGGGATGAAAATGGTGATTTGGGTGCAGTTGCTAAAGGTAATAGTAAATCATGGATAGTTGATCCTAGTGATCCGATTACAGCGAGAGTTTGGGATGCTGCTAAAAAATGTCACATAGCGCTGAATTGTCAGCATTATAGTCTATTTGATTTCCGTATTGACCCAAATGGACAGCCTTGGTTTTTAGAAGCAGGATTATATTGCTCTTTTGCCCAGATGAGTGTCATCCCCACAATGGCAAAAGCATCAGGAATACCTCTAGATCAGCTTTTTCAGACAATGTTGAAAAATGTCAATTTGACGAATAAAATATGACCTCTCTCTAAATCTCTCTCCTGCAAGGAGAGAGACTTAAAATATTACGTCAGAGCTATACTTTTGTAAAAATCAAGATAATTCATATTTTGGGCACAATACCAAATTAGGTTGTAGACAGCTTCGTAACGGTATGATGTACTTTTGTAGGATGTTTCATTGAGATATTGTTTCAATGATTTGATGACATTAGGAAAATATTCGGGTTTGAGAATTTGCTGAAACTGATCGGAAATTTCTAGCAACTGCAAGTCATATTCAAACATCTGGCAAGGGTTGAGATTTGGTTTATCTTCTAATTCCTGACAATTCTGAATTCCAAAAATATAGATTTTGATTACATTCTTAAAAAGTCTGGGTTTATTTTTAATTTCTTTGGCATTATGTTGTAGTTGAGTAGATAAAAAAGATAAAAAATAGTCATTATAGCCAAGTTCTGTGAATACTGAAATACTTTTCTTTAGGATGGAAATAGAGTCGTCATAGCCGTTTTCAGTTTCCAGTAAAATCTCAGCAACTTCCCAAAGCATCCAATCTGAACAATTAACTTCTGTACTTTGAGCGAGGATTGCAACAGAAATTTCATTTTCTGAATCTATTTTCCAAAGTGTTCTGGCAATATTTGTGTTGCATTGATTTTTACATAAAAATCTGGTTAGTGCATCAATAATTTCTTGACGCTTTGATTTTACTAATTGATTATCAAATTTCAATCTCCTAAATGCACCAATCACTTTCCATAAAGTAACTTGATTCGATGTTGTTTCCATCACGGAAAGTAATGCTGTAATTGCATTCGGATTAGTATTAGCTAACCCAATTAGACATTCGACAAGCTGATAAGAAATATAATCATCTTTTTTAATTTCTAGTTGTTGACAAATTGCATAAATGAGATGTTCATTATTTGGCTCAATTTCTACCAAGTATCCTGCTGCTATAAATATGGCAGAAGTTTTACCATTTTCCAAAATGTTAAATAAAGCTTTTTTGGCAACTTCATTTTCTGGGTTGTATTTTGCTAAATATCCAGCAGCATAACAACGTAAATACTCAGATTGGCTACTTTCTAATCTCTCTGATAATGTTGCGATACTTCGCTTTGCGATCGGAATATTACTTCTTGGCTCAATTTGCTCTAAAAAACCAAGACAATCCCGAAAAATCTGCAAATTCTGAGTATTCTCTAGTAAGAAAATTAGAGTATTCATCACTGCTTCATTGCCTGGATCGATTTTTTGTAATGCTTGAACTGCATCCAGACAAATTTCATCACCTTGATTGATTTTTAAAAACCTAGTCAAAGCCAAAATTGCCGTTGCATGGGCAAATGCAGTATCACTTAGAGATACGATCGCACTTCTACAAATGCTTTTATTTTCGGTGGTTTCGATGATATGAATTAAGCTAGATATAGCATATTCATTCCCATGACTAATATCTGCTAATTGTCGAACAATTTTCCACTGCAAATAATCATTCTGTATTACATCCAATAGTAAAATCAAAGCTGCGATCGCGGTTTTATTTCCCGGATCGAATTTTCCCAATTCCACCGCAGCATGTCGCAACGTCACCCGACTAGTTGTAGAATGTAATAACTGGGTAAAAGCTGTAATGACTCGATTGCGTAGTTTACCACCGTAGGTATCGCTAATTTTTAAAGTTTCTCGTGCTGCTTGTTTCAGTGGTGATGGGACAATCTGCCAGCCAAAATAAACATAACTCCACTTCAATAATTGGTTGACGATTTCATCACCAAAACAGGAATCGGGGAAGTAACTTAAAGCTTCCGCAGCAAGGAAATATGCGCGATATCGGTAAAAGTTTTCGTAGTTATCATCAAAGCCAATCTCAAAATTAATTAATGCTTCGATAAACTCGTCTTTTGTGACTTTCGGAATATCATCTCGACTAAACCAATGGAAAATTTCTGCTTTTTCATCTTGGTTATTTGGCTCAAAAATGCGGTAATTGCTCTGTTCTAGATTACCGGGAATAGAATTAAAGAAGCATTTCCAATCATGCATTTCCTCCTTCCCACCAACTTTGTGGGTTGCAAAAAACTATATAACTATATGAGTGATTCTAAAGGTAAATTTCCGAAGATGCAACAGAGTAGACGTAAAATTAATTAAAGTTCTCTACAAAATGACTAAATTACAAGCTTTTATATTTTAGATTGATAATATTCGTCTAAAATGTTGGGTTACGACGCAAACAAAGGTTTATCATATCCCTCAAATATACCTTGTGCGTCTCCACCCAACCTACAATAAAATCACAAAAAATCCCCTCCTAGCATTTGCATCAGGAAGGGTTTTATTTTCACGAAGTTTTCAAAGGTAAGGATAGGGCATTACAAATTGTAAATTACTTTAATATCCTCCTTCTTCCTCATACTCAGGTTGCTTCTGCTTCACCTTTTCGGGAATATTAATTGGTTTTGGTGCTTCGTCTTCTTCCCAAGCATCCCGATCTAAATCACCGTCATCAAAATCGGATTGATTACTAATTGGAATAGGTGGTTGGTAAACAGCTTCTTTCTGGTATTTATCTTTACCAGTAGCTTCACTCCAATTATCTTCCTCGTCATCGTAATCATCTTCTTCGTAACGAATCGATTCGGCTGGACGTGCTTCCATGACTTGACGACGGGGGGGTTCTGCTTCGTAATAATCCTCATCCCATTCTTCCCGTGCTACAGGTTCAGGGGTACGAACTTTTGCCATTGGAGCTTCCAGAGGTACACCACTAGGAAGTTGGTTAGCTGGTGCGATCGTTTTTGGTGTGGAATAGTATTCGTCTTCGCTACCCCTATCCCAAGGAGCTTTACCAATACCCAAGCGTTCGAGTAAACCGACGGATAGCTGGGTTAAACGTTCTTCGGCTCCTTCAAATACTATCAGACGGTTAGGACCAGTACTGACGATTTCATCGATGGATATTTCGTAAGTACTTAATACCTGTTCGGGTACTTGGGGTAATCCCAGGGAGGCAATTACTACCGATATAATTTTGCCGTTACTTGTATCAAATTTAAAACCCCGTACCCGACCTAATGCTTCGCCAGTTTCGGTAATTACTTCCCAATTTACCAGGTTACTGTAAGCATCGACATCAATATCTTCGATCGCATCTTCGTTTTCTACGAGAATAACATCACCAATTTTGTTGATACTATCTAGATACATGTAACGCGGTATACCGGAAACGGAAATCAGGCTGTCTCGCAGGCTAAATGCCACAACCTCACGTTGATCTATATCAATCCATACTTGACTGACAATACCCAGCCGTCTGGCATCTTTGGTGACTACCTGGGTGTTTAAAATATCCGATCGTCTAATAGTTTGTTCTGAGGTCATTATAATACCGAGTCCCGATTCTCGAATCCGGTTAATCAATACACTATTATTAACAAAAAATCAAGCAGATGTATTCTCCGTCTTGAGGTTAATTCCCAAGACTTGGGTATGAGCACCTCTCGCTTGGGTAACACCAATTGTACGTTCGGCTGATTCTATCATTGGACGACGGTGACTGACAACGATGAATTGGGCACTGGATGATTGTTGACGAACAACTTTGGATAATCGCTCGACGTTAAACCCGTCTAGGAAGCTATCAACTTCATCAAAAGCGTAAAATGGTGATGGACGATATTTTTGCAGGGCAAAGATAAAGCTTAAGGCTGTGAGGGATTTTTCTCCCCCTGACATTGAGGCAAGACGCTGTACGGGTTTTCCTTTGGGATGTGCAACCATGCTTAATCCGCTAGTGAATGGATCTTCGGGGTTTTCTAATTGTAAGTAACCGTCTCCATCAGATAATCCGGCAAAAATTGTCTGAAAGTTTTCGTTTACTGCGTCGAATGCTTCTTTAAAGGCACGTTGACGTAGGGTTGTGAAATTTTCAATTCTTAATAATAGTTCGGTGCGTTCCCCTTCTAATGTTTCTAATTTTTGGGTTAATTCTTGGAGGCGATTTTGGGTGCGATCGTACTGTTCCAGTGCCAGCATGTTGACGGGTTCCATTGCTTGCATTCGCTTGGTGAGGCTTTTGAGTTCTTTCTGCAATTCTTCTAAATCGACTTGTTCGGGAACTTCTGGGAGTGGTGTTGGTAATTCTTGAGAAACTGTTTGTAGTTGTGCTTGGACGTTTACTAGTTCTTCCCTTCGGCTAATTTGACTTTCTTGGAGTTTTTGGATTTCCCATTCGATTTGTTGTTGTTTCAAGAGGTGCGATCGCAGTTCGGCTTCTAGTGCATCGCGTTTCTTTTTATCTTCCCCTAAATGGGCTTCGAGTTGGGCGAATTTGACACGGGTTTGTTCGATTTGGGTCGAAAGTGCGGCTAATTCCCTAGTAATACGATTAATTGTGTTTTGACAATGATTTTGTTGTTGCTGGTATTGTTCGATACGTGTTTCGGCTTCTTGGATACGCTCTTGGAGTCGTAGCTGTTGGGATTCCAGGTTTGTTAACCGTTGTTGAGCTTCGCGTAATGCTGTCTCTCTTTGTTGTAATTGTTGCTCATTATTCTTAATCGCTGCTTGAATGACTTGCCATTCGCTCGGTGTTTGCGAGGATTCTAGCTCTGCTAATACTTGTCGTAATTGGGACAAACTTTCTTCTTGACTTGGTAATTCCCCAGCTAATATATCTAAGCGCGATCGCGCTATGGTAAATTTTTCTTGGTTTTGGGAAAGTTGTTTTTTTGCGGTTTCGACTTGATTGGCTAAGTTCTTAATTTCCCTTTGTAATACTTCTAGTTTGAGTAATTGTTCCCGTTTTCCTTGGCGAGATTCGGTCAATTCTTGGGCTAATTGCTTTGTTTTTGCAGTTAAATTGCTAATTGCTTCGCCACATCTATCTAAAACTCGTTCAATCTCATTCAATCGCCGTTTAATCTGGCTAACTTCTTCCGAATCCCCAGATTCCGGCGTGCCAAAACGTAATTGCGATCGCGTTCCCATGCTACCACCTGTCATGGCTCCGCTTGATTCGAGTAATTCCCCATCCAGGGTGACTATTCGATATCTTCCCAGGTAGGAACGAGCTTGGTTTAAACTTTCAAATACTACTGTTCCCCCAAATATATAGCCGAAGACATCGCGGAAACGGTTCTCTGTCTCCACCAAATTCACCGCTAAATCCACAAATCCACTTGCTTGACGTAGTTCTCCCACTTGGGGAATCCGGGGTACTTGAATTTTATTTAAAGGTAGAAATGTTGCACGTCCAGCCCGTCGCTGTTTGAGTAATTCGATACCAGCAGCCCCAATCGAATCATCCTCAACAACAATATTCGCCAATCTGGCTCCAGCAGAGATTTCCAAGGCTAATTGAAACTCCGGTTCTACCCGTCCCAACTCGGCAACTAATCCGCAAACTCCCGGAAGTCCAGCTTGCATAATCACCTTACTAGCACCAGTACCCTGAGCTTCCTGTTGTGCCTGTACTTGAGCTTCAAGTTTGTCGAGTTGACGATGTTTATCCCGTTGTTCCCCTAAAAGTCGCTTTTGTGTCTCCTGCTGTAGCTGTAATTCCTGTTCTGTGGCAGCGAGATTTTGGGCTAAATCCTGAATTGGTTCAGTGGAATCTCCAACTTCATCTTCAAGTTGAACAAGTTGGGTTTGTTTTTCGGCTAATTCTGGCTCTAATCGTTGTAATAAATCGCTTTGTTCGTGAATTTGTTGCTGTAACTGGGCATTTCTCTCCGTTAATTGCGCTTGTTCGGTACGTTGGGGTTCCAAAGTTTGTAGCAAAGTCTCAATTTGACGATTGAGTGCGGTTTGTTGCTGTACCCAAGCTTCCGATGCCGCAGCAACTGTTCCCGCAGTTTCACGAGATTGCTCCAGGGTTTGCTGCGCCGTATCCCGTTGTTGCTGACAATATAAAATGGATTGTCGTTCTAATATTTGCCCTTCCCCAACTTGCTGCAAATTTTGTTGATGCTGCTGAATTTCCCCTTGGGTATGGACTAATTTTCGCGCTGTTTCCTGCTGGGTATTAGTTAATTCATTTTGCTGACGCTGTAATTGCTTCTTTTCAGCTTCTTGATTAGCAAGTAACGATTGTGTCGCTAATAACTGCTCGTCACCTAAAGTCTTCAAATGGGCATTAATTATTTCCAATGCCCCATTCTTGGCAGTAATGTCATTATTTAAATTAACTAACTGTTCCCCAAGTTCAGTACTTTGCTTATCCCCAGCTTGAATCTGGGTTTGTAATTTTTCCTGCTGCGAAAGAAAACTTCGCCAAGAAAGTACAGATTCCCACTTTTGCTTTTCGAGAAACTCCGTACGATACTTTTGGTACTTCTCAGCTTTAGCCTTATCTTGAGCCAAGCGATCGCACTGAATGACTAATTCCGACTCAATAATCCGACAGCTATCTTCCTTTTCCTTCACTTCCTCTAAAGTTTTTTTAGCTTGGTGAATTTTCCGATCGAACGAGGCAACACCAGCTAACTCATCAATAATTTCCCGACGTTCCCGTCCATTCATCGAGATTATACCAGTAACGTCCCCTTGGAGAACAACATTGTAACCATCGGGATTAACCCGCATATTCTCCAGTTGTTCATGCAACTCCGAAAGGGTACAAGAAATCCCATTGATGTAGTAATTTGATGTATAAGTACCCTGCTGCGTCACCCGCAATCGTCGCGTCACTAACCAATCTTCACCAGGTTTAGCGCGGATTTTTTCCTTACGGGTTTGATCGTCTTCGCTGAGTTCCTCTATTGGAGGTTCATCCTCAATCTCATCCGCAACAAAATCATCACCATCGCTAACCGTAATCGTCAAATCCTCATCAACCATTGTACCCGGCTGATGGTCTGACAAATCAAACGTCACCGTAACGCTAGCTTCCACAGTCGAACGTGCTTTCGTGATTAGGTTCGTATTTACCAAATCAGGCAATTTATCTGCACGCATTCCCCTCGAACCAGCCAAACCCAAGCAAAAAAGTAGAGCGTCGAGAATATTTGACTTACCAGAACCATTAGGACCAGTCACAACAGTAAACCCCGGTAATAATGGTACCGAAGTTGTGCCGCCAAAAGATTTAAAGTTTGTAAGTTCAACGCGCTTTATGTGAACCATAAGCGTTGTGCATCTGGGCTAATGAAGTAAAAGTGTACCAATTTAAGTGTTATTTGCAACAGGGAGTTATGGTCATCAAGATAAATATTTCTCGAATTTTCAACAGATCGCTTTAAATCGATAGTTTTAACTTGACTAATAGTACAACAGGATAGGTTTGTACGATACTCCCTAGCGGCAATACCAAACATTAGATGGTACGACAAGCGGAGCTTAATGTTGGAGAGTATCCCACCTTTTGGGTTTATATAAGTCTAGACAATGCTTTTACTAAATTATCATTTAAATAATTGAAGTTTCATATGTTAAGAATGTCAGGAAATCTTAATAAAGAGAAAATTTGTGTACGGATTGACAGTACTTTCAGGGTGCGATATTCTCAATACTCGCGGGAGGCGTATAACTTTTATTTTCTCTGCTCTGAAAGTGCTATTCTTGCGTTGATTTTTTGGTTATAAATAAACCCAAAATCAATTTTGTAATCTAAACATTGATTTGAGTTTTTACTACGGTTGACAATTATAATTTTAAGAACATTTAAATATATCCATAATCTTTGTTGGATTTTGAGAAGCTTCTCAACCTTAGATTATTCGTGATTGTTGGAAAATAAATCTGCTATTTTTTGTAATTATTGAAACCTAAATAAGCTTATTACCGTATTTATATTGATAAAAAACCAGCTTTCTATTTCTATATAGAGAAAACAAGTATACTCAGTGGGAGCAAATAAGGGACTTCCAAATATGTTGCAGAGTATTTTAGTACTATAGTCCGTAACACACCATCAATCTAGGTTGTTGAGTCTGTACCTTTTAAAGGTTAGAAATTCATCCAAAATCTGTGGTGTATACTGCAAACGGCTTAAAATTTGACTAATATAGAACCCCTCTCCAACCTCTCCCCTTAGTAAGGGGAGAGGCTTAATAAATATTAGGTTTGGTAGATAAAAAGTATAATCCTTAACCGTTTTTAGTATAAAAGAGAATATCAGGTAGGGGGCAAACGGCTATTTTCCCTTATTTTGTGATGACTCTACAATTCAAGATTTATGCGGGTAATAAGGTAATAATGGTGACTTCTGGAGGACAAAATAAACGTCCCGGGGGATAAGTTCCTAAACCGCGATTCACGTACAATTGATTGTTAGCAATTTTATGGTAACCAATCGCCCATTCCCAATGTTTAATAAATATTATTGGTTTTACTGGGAAAAATGGTATTCTTCTTCTAATTTTTAAAGGGATTTTTGTGACTATTTTATTATAGTAAGGAATGAATATACCGACTCCAGGAATAATGATTTGTCCTCCGTGAGTATGACCAGATAATTGTAAATCTACTCGCCATTTTTGGAGAATTTCTGCTGTATCGGGATTGTGAGATAAGACTATTCTGGGTATTTTTGGGTCTAATTTTTCCATTACGGATTCTGGATTAAAATCTTGTGACCAATATTCAGCTAATCCAATAATAGGTAATGCCTTACCCAAGGGATAAGCAATTTGATTCCAAAGAACATGGATACCAATACTATCAAAAGCTTCGATTATTCCCGGTTTAGCCCCTAGATATGGTAATGACTTTTTCGACTGTCTATGGGGATGACGGTAGTAGATATCATGATTCCCTAAAATCGCATATATTCCCCTACGACTTTGAAGATTTTTTAATCTAGAAACCAACTTATTAATAGGTAATGGATTGTCTGTAACGTAGTCTCCAGTAAGGAAAATCAAATCCGGTTCTGCTTCATTCGTAATTGCGATCGCTTGCTGTAATACTTCTTCCGATAATCGCAATCCATCATAATGAAAATCGGACATTTGTACCAGCTTAATCCCTGCGAATGATGTTGGTAAATCTACAATTTTAACTGTGACTTTTTCAATACTTAAACCACCAGATAGCAACCAATGCATAACACGATATATCTCCTTATTCGTAAGTTCGCACAGGTAGAGCTAACTGAATCAAATTTTATGTCTAAACCGATGTTTATACTAAAAAAGCACTAAGCTAATGCTACTATACATCATTTATTCAAGAAAAGAGGTATACAGCAATGACTACCACTCTTGATGCCAGTAATCTTTCACTAGAATCAGTCCATCAACTTTTAAATTTTCAATAACAGTTAAATAATTCATTAGAATCTCTTTCTGATTCCGAATGGTTGTGGTGCTATTGGATATGATACAAGCACTCAAACCTAGTTAAAACTTGTAATTACTGGGGGAATTCTCATCGCACCACAACGACTTATCAGCACTAGGAGGAACTAAAACCCTTATCCCTCCAGGAACAACTTCAAAATTCATTGGTGTAGTACCCAAATAATCCCCATCAACCTGCACAGGAAAAGTCTTTTTCCCCTTAATAATTACTTTTTGCGCTCGATAATACTCAACTTTGGGGTCACGGTTGTAGCGTCGTGTAAAAACAGACATCAAACGTAATGGAGCAACCAACATACTACGTCCTTTAATAATGCAGACATCAAGCAAACCATCATTCACAACCGCATGTGCCGTTAACTTAACCACACCACCATAAAGCTGACTATTACCAATCACCACCAATAATACCCGTCCGCGAATTCGCTTACCATCAATACGGATATGGCTTTTAACCCCTTGGAAACACCAAGCCAATTGTAGAGCCTGTTTAACATATGCGATCGCGCCCAACCTTTTTTTATCTCTGGGATTGATAGTTGCCGTCACAGCCGCATCAAAGCCAATTCCAGCCATTAATAGAAAGTGACGTGTTCCCGCTTTACCCACGTCGATTTGTTCGATTTGCGCTTGTAAAAAAGCCGTTGCAGCACGTCGCAAATCCATCGATAAACCCAACTCCCTTGCCCAAATATTCACCGTCCCAATCGGCAAAACAGCCAAAGCGGTACTAGTTCCTACCAAGCCATTCATCACCTCATTTACTGTACCATCACCCCCAGCAGCCACAACCACATCAAACCCTTTACTTGCAGCTTCCCGCGCTTGTACAGTGGCATCACCAGGGGCTTGAGTTGGACGCAATTCGACAACCCAACCATGATTTTGCCAAATTTCGGCAGCGCTTTCGAGAGTTTGCTTGAGGTTATATGCTTGACCTGCAAACGGGTTAAATAGTATTAAAACGCGGGGTTGTGATGGTAATGCAGTACCCATGAGTCAAATTCCAATGTCGAGAGGTTGGTGTCGGTAGTTGACATGATAAACTACATACAGCATTTTGTATTTCTCCGCGTTTATCTGCGTCTATCTGCGGTTTTTACCTCTTGTTATATACTTCATTTGCAATCTGCTGTATATATCCATCCAATTTACTTTAATTATTAATTATTAGACGACCCATCGGGTCGTCTCTACGTAATTATTAACCTTCCATATTTTGCTGTCATGATGCTATTTGGGTTGGTTTGATTGTGCTGCCAAGTCCACATTTGGTCTCCGAATGAAAAATGCCACCATTCCCGTGGGTTACGATGGAAGTCTGCTTTTTCCATAACATCGCAAAGTAGTTGTCGATTTAGATGGTATGTAGATGCTTGTGGGCTATTAGCGTAATAATTGGGCATTGAGCGATCGGACATTTCATCGATCGGTGAACCCATATCTACGGTTTTGCCGCTATCATCTACTAAGGTTACATCTATCGCTGCACCTGTACTATGGGGAGGTGGAGTGGTAATATTGAAACTTGGTGCTGCCCAAATTTTATATACTTCTTCCCAGATATATTCCCGTTGCGTTTCTGTTAATTCTGATTCTATTAGTCCTTTTTCTTGTAACGCTTGTGCAAAGCTGTAATCCACCATAAATTGTTGCACTTCCACAGGACGATAAGCATCAAATATTTGAATATACCAGTGAGGATACTTTTGTTGTAAATAATCCTGTGCTGCGATTAATTTATTAACAATACTTTCGCGTAAAAAATAAGGTGAATATTTACCATAAGGTGCCCCAAGTTTTTCATAGGGATGAGGTGTTTCAACTGCAAATTTTTCTAGGGGAATTTGTATAAGTGGTTCGTTTGATTCAATAATAGGGATATTATGGTAAGGTCTTTTTGGCATTGTTTATTAGTGATGAATGGTTAATATAGCAGTCCTATTTGATTCGTGCAAAATATAAATTAGGAAATGAACCGCCAAGAACGCCAAGACACAGAGGGAAGAAAGAAGGAAGAGATAATAATTTTCACAAATGATTTAGGATTGCTATAGTTAAACCTAGTCTACCTTGAGAACTGTAGTTTTCCATAAAGACCTTGAGATTGCTTCCTTACGTCGCAATGACGCATTAGAATCATTAAAAAACTCCGGGTTTCATCATGGACGAGGTTTAATAGTAAAAAATACTTCCCCTTAATTATCCTTATCTTCGCAACAAGAGCAAGATTTTTTCTTACTTCCAGCAACTTCCGGCACAGGATCGTAACCTCCGGGATGGAAGGGATGACACTTCAGAATGCGTCGAACCGCTAACCAACTGCCTTTAATTGCTCCAAATCTTGCGATCGCATCAATAGCATACATGGAACAAGTGGGTTGAAAACGACAAGTCGGCGGGAATAGGGGGGAAATAAACATTCGGTATCCCTTAATTAACCAAATCATTGCTAATTTCATTCTTGTCACCCAAATCTTATAAATTAGTAGATGTTAGGAAATTATAGACATAACTGTATCTTTGATAACTATATTTACCAGTCTGGAATCCGATTATCCCCTGTGGTTGCAAATCTCTAGCGTTGCAACTTGGATAACCTTAGTTTTGTCCGTCGCTTGGATTGTCAACCGTTCAACTAGTAAAAACTCCGAGATTGTCCGAAAGATTGTTCATATCGGTACGGGTAATGTGATTTTGCTGGCATGGCTGCTTGATATACCTGCAATTCTGGGAATTTCAGCCTCGATTATAGCAAGTGCGATCGCGTTACTATCTTACCGTTTTCCAATTCTGCCCGGTATTAATAGCGTTGGACGCAAAAGTTTGGGAACGTTTTTCTATGCCCTAAGTATTGGAATTCTAGTTGGTTGCTTTTGGTACTTAAATCAACCATATTATGCCGCATTAGGTATTTTAATTATGGCTTGGGGTGATGGATTCGCTGCACTGATTGGGCAGCGTTTCGGAAAGCATAAGTATAAACTTTTTGGAGGACAAAAAAGCTGGGAGGGTTCTCTCTCAATGACCCTCACCAGCTATGTTATCAGCAGTTTGATTTTATGTAGCGTCCAAGGAAATATCTGGCAAACCTGGGTTGTCGCTCTAGCTGTTGCGATCGCAGCTACTGCCTTGGAGACATTTTCTTTTTTAGGAATTGATAATTTGACGGTTCCTCTCGGAAGCGCTGCCCTGGCTTTTTTGCTCAATCAACTTCTGGGTAATGGTTAATTGGGCATTGGGCATTGGGCATTGGGCATTGGGAATTGGGCATTGGGAACAGAGCATTTATCAACTTCCAACTCCTAATTCCTAACTCCTAACTTCTAATTCCTAACTCCTAACTCCTAATTCTGGAATTAATTGTTGTATCCACCACCGTAATAGTTGTTGTTGTGTCCACTATTATGTCCACCGTTGTGTCCATTATTGTGCCCACCATTATGTCCACCTTGGTAGGAGTTCTGATGGTATTGAGGACGATGGTAGCCACCATGATTGGAATTTTGATGGTAGGAGTTTTGACGGTAGGAATTTTGACGGTAGGAATTTTGACGGTAGGAGCTTTGACGGTAGGAATTGTTACGTCTTCTGTATCCATCGTTACAATCGTCATTGTTGGCGATGTATTGGGGTTCTTGGGATGGGATGGTGGTAACTTCTTGCTTCTGGAGTACGGCAGCTTCTGCTGTTACTGCTCCAAATCCCAAGTATGCTGGTAATACCAAAGCACTCATTGCTAATTTCCAAAACATTATTCTTTCTCCTAAATTTATTTTTTGCGGTTATGGTGATGCAAAGTTTCACCGATGATTTGCCACCAACAGCGAAATAGAAAAGAATCACAAAACAACATTTTCATTCTTTCGGAGTTATTTACTTGATATTCAGAATTTTTCAGTTTGGCTTTTCTGAACTTCTATAACTCCTCAAATCCCTTAAACCTTTACTTTGTACGAAGACTCTGACTTTTGCCTGGAGGGAAATCCGAGTCTCTACAATATGGTTATCACAAACCCAACTTTGAATATAGTTATTCGCGATCGCATCTTTAAAATTTCAAAGAAAATTTTATTTTTTATTCATCTTTACAATACGTTACATAAACCCTGGTATCGCTTAAACTGGTATCGAAAGATAAAAATCAGAAGGTAAAATACATAAATATTTATCCCAAAAGCTTTCATGTAGGATAAATCACTGCTTTATTTGCCAGTTTTAATTATTAACTTTAAAGAATATTTTTTAATTTTTGCAATGAAAAGAAACTTTTCTTAGTAACTATTCCAAAATAAACATTAAGCCCAAGAATTAAGCACAATATTACACACAGACTTAAGGACTTCCAGAAAATAAAATATTCCAATTCTATAATTACCAATTGTATCATTCGTAAGGGTGGGGTAATCCCGCCCCTACAATTAGGGACAATTTATTTCTTGGTATTCCCTTATTACCCAATTGTACGGGTTATTTAACAAACTGTTTTGAGAGGTTGTTTGAAAAGTCTTCTTCTATGTCATGCTGAGGAACGAAGCATCTCAGTATGTGGGCTAAACTCCAGATTCT
>NZ_NTFS01000439.1 GCF_002289455.1 Brunnivagina elsteri CCALA 953 | reverse complement strand
GTTAATTCAACATCAAATTTCTTGGCAGCGTAGACAAGAATATGTCGAGCGCAATAGGCTAGAAAATCAAGCTGAGATAATCGCAGAAAATACTCACTACTAATCCCAAAATAATAATTACTAGATACAAATCCTCCAGTGATTAATCGTTGCTGGAGGATTTTGATTGAAAGCATATTCTCGCTTCAATAAAAATGCGTTTAACCCTAAGTCAACAAATCAAACGCTTCAACAAATTTAAAGCATCTGCTGGTAGTAATATGCGACAAAATAGCCATATAGCTTGGGAAGGTAATTCTTTAATTGACGGTTCTCCTATCGTTTTAATTTTAACTGGCTTCGTCTTTCCAAGCTTCAATAAAAAGACAGGAAGCGAAATGATACAATCGTGGATATTGCAACAAGAATTCACTCCAACTCACGCTGCAAAAGAAGGTTTAGAAGTTGGCATATGTGGAAGCTGTCCGATGAGAATGAGTGAGATTGGAAGTTGCTATGTTAACTTGTTGGGTGTCAACCGAATTTATCAAAAATATAAATCTGGAGGCTATTCAAAACTTAGTAACAATGAAATTGAAGTTCTGAGAAGATACCGATATCCAATTAGACTTGGTTCTTACGGCGACCCAACAGCAGTACCATTGGAAGTTTGGGAGCCAATTATTTTGGCATCAGGGAAATACACGGGTTATACCCATAATTGGCGAGACACAAATAGCTTGTGGAAGCAGTATTTAATGGCTTCTGTACATAGCATCTCAGAAGCTCAAGAAGCACAAAATCTGGGATGGAGAACTTTTAGAATTATCGCTCCCGATGCACTATTGAGCGATAACGAAATACTTTGCCGACATACAGAAGACGATCGCGTGCAATGTAGTACATGTCTCCTGTGTGATGGGAAATCATCTAAACCAAATATTGCTGACAAAGTTCATGGGTTGAATTGGAAAATATCGAATTTTCTTAAATACCTTGAATCAACATCAAATTAATCGAGGGAAGGTAGAAATAGAAGTAACTAAAATACTCATTCTGCCTTCCTAAAATCGCAGCATTAAGACAATACAAATACAATTCCGGGTAAAAATCATGGCAGAAGTATTGAGTGAACCCCAATTTCAAATATTAACTCATCAATATACGGGAGAGAAAACGGGAAGAATTTATTTTCCAGCTTTGTTTTTAGCTGAGTTTCACGAATGCGTTACTCAATGGTTGCAACAACAGGAGATTATTTTCTCCGAGACGGATTTAAAGCGGTACGAAGATGGCTCGTTTCGATTGTATTTCAAAACTAATAATAACCCGGAGAAAACCTATTTTCGATTACTAAGAACGACAGAAAAATCCCGATCGCAAAACAGTCGATATTAACAGACAATACAACATCATCAAGAGATATCAAAATGATTGTTCGAGTGAAAACAATAAAAGGTGTTACTCCCGGTTCGCTCATTTTTTTTGAGTTCAGAGATATTGCCTAAAAGCGAAAAATCTATACACCGCAATGATTTTAGCGATTTACCTAAATTTCCCTTAAACTAACATCCTGCTCTAAAAGGTCTACTTTTATGTAATCGCGCAAAGTCAGGACGAAAGTACATTTGAATCATAGCCTGTAACCCTTATTAAATCGTTCAGCTTTCTTCTAACTCGATTTAAAATAGGCGAACGGTGAGGTGTTACGTTTGAGTACGGAGAAAACGAAACCCAAAGATATTGGGAATACATTACTAACGAGAAAACCTATTTATTACTACAACCCAAATTAATGCCGACTTATTGGGCAATTATTCAGCTTGATTCCAAGGGTAATTGCAAGCCTCTTAATTGTGCAGTAGTAGATAAAGACGGAAATATAATTCAACAAGACCCACTTTACAGCCATCATGAATTAACAGTTGAAGCTTGGCTAGAAAAGCTTGCTAATTATATCCAATCCACTGCTTGTAATTAGTTTAGCCATGCGAAACCAGTTGATCTAATCTTAATATCAGGATGAGTTTTTCGATGAAATCAAGACATCAAAGCTCTCTTTGTGACAACCGCTATCGCACCATACCCATTCCCCAATTTCAAGCAGAATAAGATGCTCCTTTTGAGGAGTATTTTTTTCTGAATAAACAGAACTGAATACGCTGCATAGTACAATAATACTAAATAGTTTTCACAAATTACTTCCATAACAGCGAGTCTACAAGTATAATATTTTCGCCATCCTCTAAAAATCAATGTCCAGCGCGTACCAAGTCAACCAGCAACCAACCAATGCCACACCCAAGCAAGAATCAATCACGGGAGTGGTAGAACGTTTGACTTTTCATTCCGAAGAGTCAGGTTACACGATCGCACGACTACAACGCCCCAGAGTATCAGAATTAACCACAATTACTGGTAGCTTCGCAGGTATCCAACCGGGACAAACTCTCCAACTAAACGGATTTTGGCGCGAACATCCTCAATATGGTTTACAGTTCCAGGTTGAAAATTACAAGGAAACCAAACCAGCAACAATTACAGGTATCGAAAAGTATTTAGGTAGCGGTTTAATCAAAGGTGTTGGTCCCGTCACTGCCAAGCGAATTGTCGCTCATTTTGGTTTGGAAACCCTCGACATCATCGAAAACCAAATCGATCGCTTGCATGAAGTTAGCGGTATCGCGAAAAAGCGAATCACGATGATAAAAAAAGCGTGGGAAACTCAAAAAGCCATCAAAGAGGTGATGGTATTTTTGCAAACTCATGGCGTTTCCACTACCTACGCAGTTAAAATCTATAAGAATTACGGCGATCGCTCAATCGGAATAGTCACCAATAATCCGTACCAGCTAGCAACCGATATTTACGGTATCGGATTTATCACCGCAGATAAAATAGCCCGCAACTTAGGTGTCCCCGAAGATTCCGAATTTCGCTACCGTGCCGGGATTACCCATATCTTAAATGAAGCATCGGAAGATGGACACTGCTATTTACCACAACCAGAATTGATAGAAAAAGTATCCCAATGTCTCAAAACTGATGACCATGAGCCAAGTGAAGATAACATTGCTGCTATTATCAAAAATATGTCCCTTGCGGACGAACTCATTCGGGAAAGTTCTCCCAATCAAACGTTGCTTTGCTACAATCCCGCATTCTTTAACACTGAGAACAATTTAGCAATGCTAATTGCTCAACGTTTAAGAAGCCCCATCAATCCGGATATGGAGCGCGTCCGCACCTGGCTTTCACGTTTTACTGAAAGCCGCAAAGTTGAACTTTCACCCCAACAACAAGAAGCAGTGGAGATGGCAGTATACTCACGGGTATTAATAGTTACTGGTGGTCCAGGAACTGGGAAAACTTTTAGTGTGCGTACTATTGTAGAACTGTGGAAGGCGATGGGAAAATCCATAGCTTTAGCAGCACCAACGGGAAGGGCAGCACAACGCTTAACCGAGATGACGGGATTGGAGGCAAAAACCGTACATAGATTGCTGGAGTTTGACCCCAAGAGCATGGGTTTTAAGCGGGATATGAAGAATCCTCTGCCACAAAAAGCAATTATCATTGATGAGGCAAGTATGTTGGACTTGTTTTTAGCATACAGTTTAATCAAAGCGATATCCGAAGACAGTCAAATTCTGGTGGTTGGAGATAACGATCAGCTGGCTTCCGTTGGACCAGGTAAGGTGCTAGCAGATTTAATGAATTCGGGAAAAGTGCCCGTAGTTCGTCTTACCCAAATATTTCGTCAAGCCCAAACAAGTGCAATTATTAGAAGTGCCCACCAAATCAACCTTGGGCAATATCCCAATATTGAGCCAATTTCCGAGGCTCCTCAATCTGATTGTTTGTGGCATGGTGGTGGGCAGCAACCTGAACATGGTGTCCAAGCAATTAGTGAGTTGATAACCGATTTTATTCCTAAACTTGGTTTTAATCCTGCCATCGATGTACAAGTATTATCGCCAATGACAAGGGGATTAGTAGGTACGCGCAACCTCAATAATGTGTTGCAGCAGTTGATTAATCCTCCCAGTTCCCAGAAACTAGAGGTGACGAGGGGTGGGACTGTCTTTCGGGTTGGGGACAGGGTGATTCAACTTACCAACGATTACAACCGCGAAGTTTTCAACGGTGACGTTGGATTTATTATCAGTATCGATACGGAAGAACAGGAAGTCGTAGTACAATATCAAGATAGGCATGTTACTTATGACTACGCAGATTTGAACGAACTTGCTTTGGCTTGGAGTGTTACCATTCACAAATCTCAAGGTTCCGAGTACCGAGTTGCAATTATGCCACTGTATACCCAGCATTACATGATGTTATCGCGTAACTTAATATACACTGGTTTAACTCGTGCGAAGGAATTAGCAATAATTGTTGGTTCTAAAAAAGCGATTGGGATGGCTGTCAGGTCGGTTAATCAAAAGGAACGATATACGCAATTGCGGGAAAGATTGGCTCAAATAGCAGTAATTCCATCTGGTTTGTAATTGTAATTATTTGTTTAAGGTCATTATCGAATTTAATTAATAGTTTTCATCACATTTATCCTTGCAAAACTTCAGCCGCAGTTAACTGGAGATTAGCAAAAATTGAAGAAACAATAACACTTTCCCCCTGATAAACTCGCTCATCATAAAATCCCTCAACCCATTCCAAAACCGTCACCTTTTGGGCAATAGGATCGACAATCCAATACTCCGCAATCCCCCGTGCTGCATACTCCGAACGCTTATAGCGATAATCCCGATTTTCCTGATTCGGACTCACCACCTCAACCACCAATAACGGTGGTGGCATATCCATTAAAATCAGCGATCGCGTAGCTCCTTGCATTATCGTCGCTAATTCTTCGGAAAATAATGTCAAATCAGGCACTCGCACCCCCACCTGCCGACTATTTACAGCTACCTCTGCCTTCATCCGCAACCGATAAGATGGAATTCCCAGTTGCAAAAAACAAGCAACTAAAAATATCGCTATCCGTTGATTAATATCACTTTCTGAAGGCATGGGTATTAATTCTCCATTTTCTAATTCATATAAATTATCTGTCCCATCGTCATAATTAAGAAATTCTTCAAAGGTCATCTTTTTAGCGGTTGCAACTGTCATTGCTTTTTCTCCCAGATGTAGCTTGTATTGATTATTTTAACAATGCCTCTAATTTCTCCATCCCTGCTGAATTTCCAGCTTAACTATAATTTATCCCTATTTGTCAA
>NZ_NTFS01000438.1 GCF_002289455.1 Brunnivagina elsteri CCALA 953 | reverse complement strand
GGTAAGGAATCGAGTAATTTATTCGAGTTGCCAAATTTGCGATCGCTACCACCTTCTTTGCAGCAAGAAAGGTTTGAGGATTACAAAGATTTTCTCGCAAATGCAATCTTGGCAATGGTTTCTGGGAATCATCGGGGTGAATCTCAAGATGCGGTAAGGTCGCTTATTGCTTTGGCTCTGAAAGCATTTTTTGGAGATGAGCTAATACGCGATCGCTATGCAGCAGCTTACACTAACGGCTTTGGTTCCGATGAATGGCAGACAATGCCTACATTACATGACTTTTTGGGCTTCTGCTCCCACGAACGATTGCGGTTGGATTCCCTAACTGGGGATACCAAAGCAGCTTTAGAAACTATCCGCTTACGGTTGCGATTTTGGCTTTCATCACGGGTAGGACAAGCGTTAGCACAACCTTCTACTTTCCGCAGCGATGCTCGTTTACTCATCTTTGCATTGCGTAATTTATCAAACGATGAAGATGCGGCAATTTTGAGTTTGAGTGCTTACAGCGCAGCATTACGACGGGCTTTAGCATCTCCGGCAAGCATCTTTTTTATTGATGAAAGCCCAATTTTGTTTGAATTTGATGCGATCGCGGCACTTGTAGGCAGACTTTGCGCTAATGGTGCAAAAGCTGGAATTAGGGTTATTTTATCAGCGCAAGACCCAGATACGATCGCAAAATCTCCATCGGGGGCAAAGATTTTTCAAAACTTAACCACTCGGTTAATTGGACGGATTCAACCCACTGCGATTGATAGTTTTACAAGCATTTTGAAATATCCCCAAGAGATTATTTCTCGTAATGCCACAGAAAGCTTCTTTCCCAAAAAGGAGGGTTTTTACTCGCAATGGTTGCTAGATGATAATGGAATATTTACTTTTTGTCGTTATTATCCAGCATTCAATTTATTAGCAGTAGTCGCAAATAATCCCCACGAACAAGAACAGAGAACACTCGTGTTATCGAGATATTCAGATAAATTTCTTGCTGTGACAGAATTTTCTAGGCAACTAATACAAACAAATTAATTCGGAGTATGAAAAAGCTTAATCAATTGAAAATAAGTTTAGTTGGGATAGCTGTAATATCAACAATTTGTATTTCCAGTGCCCATGCATTAGAGATACAAAATCCCATCGCAAAAGTATTCGAGCAATGGCAAGAGCAATTAAGCTCGATAAACAAATATGTATCCTCAACAATCTCTCAAAAACTAGATGATTTATCGGAATCATTGCAGGGAGATTTGCAAGCAGCAGTTAATGAATCAGTTGGGATATTGGGTTTACCTGATGCAACATCCGTGAGAACAAAAGTAGAGGAAATTGCCTCTGATAGTAATAAAGCAGTTAATAGTGTTGATAGAGCAACCAATGAAATTGACCGTCAAATTACACGCGCTGATTCTGATAGCACTTTGAGTAAAAAGGGACAACAACTTACGAAACAACAAGTAGAAAAAACTCAAATTTCTATCGAACAAGTTGAAGATGCGGGGGAAGCTGCACAAAATGAGGTTGTAACTCAAGATGTAATGAAACGGATTGCCCAACAAAATACTCAAATCGCTGGAATTTTAGGAACAATGAGAACTGATGGGTTGAAAACTAAGCAAACTCAAGATTTAGCTAATTTGAATTTAACTAATATTTCCCGTTCCTTGGATGGTCAAAATCAAGCACAACAAAAAGAAGTAGTTGGTCAGGGATTTAATAATTTACGCACAGCATCTCAAGCTCGTTTGTTCTAATTTAATATTTAACCGTATGTTCTACTATTTTTTGAAATACGGATTAATTTTTTCTCAAGTACAACCTCCAAATCCAGGACAAGCTGCATCTACCATAACTGAGGATGGAGTTGCTGCAAGTCAAGCAGTAGCTGAATCGATCGATAAGTTATGGGATGACGTGTTACAAGGAGGATTATATAGTGCGATCGCAAATCTCGGTATTTTCTTCGCAGTTGGAACTCTGCTAATTTTCATAGTCCAATGGACGAAGGAAATGATTGATGGTGATAGCTCCAAGGGATTTACCGAGATAATTTGGACAATCGTTGTAATAGTTTTGCTTGCTAATAATGGTCAACCATTAGCTGAGGCAACAAAGGGATTGAGAGGAATTATAAATCAAACAAATCAAACACTTCTAGCATCAACATCTGCATCTATTCAACTCCAAGAAGCTTATCAGCAAATAATGGTAAAAACTGGTAAAGGTGATGCAATTCAATCACTTGTAAATCAATGTAATACTATTGCTGACCCAACACAACAAGCAGAATGTTTACAAAATGCAGCCGCACAAGCAAAGGAAATTGAAGCAGATTTAGACCAAGATAATAGTCCTGAATGGGTCAAAAGTATTAGTGATTTTTTCAACACTAATATTTTCCAATTAGCATTAAGAGGTTGGCTTTTTGCCCTTGCGATCACCTTCCAATGGATAATCGAAGTTTGTATGCTATTAACTGCATTATTGGGTCCCCTGGCTGTTGGAGGTTCTCTACTTCCTGTCGGTCAAAAAGCTATTTTTGCATGGTTAACTGGCTTCTTTTCGGTGGGAATGATAAAGCTTTGTTTCAATATTATTTCTGGTTTAATTTCGACAATGGTTTTGAATTCTGAGAATAATGACCCGATGATTTTTGCATTTGCAATTGGGATTCTGGCACCAGTTTTATCTGTAGTTTTAGCAGCAGGGGGAGGGATGGCTGTTTTTAGAAGTTTTTCAAGTATTGCTAGTTTTGGACTTTCGACTTTCGTCACGAGAATGGTTAATAGAAGAGGCTATTAGCGGTTAGCGTTTAGCTATTAGCTAATAAATCAATTGATTTGATAATTAATCAACAGATTCTCAAGATTATTTTACCAAGCTAATGGCTAAGAGCTAACAGCTTTTAAGACTTATGAACAATCTCAATTCAGAATCTAATCAAAATAAACGACTAAGATTTTTAAATCATGCATCTCAAAAGGTTTCAACTGGTGATACTTTAGCATTATTTACCGTTGGTACTTTTGGATTACATCTTATTACCTTTTTCATTCTGATATTAATCTACGGCTCCTACTCACAATTAAATAAAAAACCACCTCCTACTTTAGTGCAATTAGAAACAGGTTCTGCAATAAAAGTTGCACCATTAGGAAATCGCGATCGTACTCCACAAGTCATTTCTCGTTTTGTCTCCGATACCATGACTTTAATGATGAATTGGTCAGGAAATTTACCAGCTACTACAGTTGAAGAGAATGCAAAACCTAAACCTGACAAGGGAATAAATATTGGGGAACGGAGATTGAGAGAAAATAGGGTGACATCAGGAGCGTGGCAAGCGTCTTATGCTCTCTCAGAGGACTTTCGTAAAGAGTTTCTAAAAATGTTAGCTTCCATGACACCATCAGGAGTTTTTAAGGGTACGACTCAAGTTGTTTTAGTTCCACTTTCAATTCAATCACCGATAAAAATTGAAGAGGGTAAATGGAAAGTAAAAATGATTGCAAATCTGACTATTTTTGACCGGGGTAATAATTTAGGAGAAGTGATTCCTTTTAATAAAGAGATATTTATTAGAGCAGTGGAAGCTCCCGAATCTCCAGCAAATGTGAGTGGTTTAGCGGCAGTAATTTATCAAGTTCGTGCTAGCGGATTAGAAATTTATGCAATTCGTGATTTACCACAGGAGAATTTGTAATGCAGAATTTGGAGAATGAAAATAGCGAGCAAGAGAGTAGTTGGGATGAAGACAGTTTTGCAAAATTACTAGGTTTAAATGATGAAAAAACACCGGAGAATAAAACAGATTTAATCAAATCAGAAGAAGTATTAGAAGGAGAAGAAACTAATCAAAATCAAGTATCAAATCCAATTGCTACCCATGAATTATTTGATGACCCACAATTAGGTAAAACTCAACCAACTTTTTATGGTAATCCATTTGCTAAATTTGGTGTAGTCGGGTTAGTAATGCTCCTAGTTTTTGGTGCTGCTGCAACAGTTTTAAATAGCATTATGTCCGGTAAACCAAGAATTGCACCTACAATTGCAAATCGAGAAGAAATTAAGCCAAAAGTTGAAATTGCCGATAACTCTCAAACAACGGAAACCGGAAAGCTAAAAGCTGAATTAGCACTCTCTACTCAAGCCGAGAAAATTAAATCTGTGGAGCATTCCCAAAATACGAAAAATCCGATTAATAGACACAATCATAAAATACAAAATAAAAAGATTTCCCCCTCCGTAATACCTAAAGAAGTACCCAGAAATCAAGTTGCTTATATTCCGCGTTCTATACCTCAACGAGTTAACTATAACCCTTCTCGTGTTGCCTATACACCAAGAATTCAACCAGTTGTAAGTAAAGTAAATCAGCCAACCTTACCTAAATCTTTACCCAAGCAGGAAGAAATGATTAATACTATGGAGCAATGGAGAGAAATTAGTAATTTAGGAAGTTATGGAAATGTTGCGATCGCATCTAATTCTAAATCTAATTCTCTGCCCAATAAGACTTTAAATTCTACTAACGAGAAACAACAAATACCAACAATTCCTCGCGCGACTTTAGTTTCAGCAACTCCAAATCAAAATCAAATAATTCCAATAACTGATGATTTACAAATAGAACCACTTCATGATGAAGAAGCCTTAATTATTGGTAATCCAGAAACACCGCAATTAACAGTAGGTACATCTGCTGACGGGAAATTAATTATTTGGGCGAATAATCAGGTCAATAATGCTAATAAACAATCTACCAGTCAACAACAATCAGATAAGTTTATTATCCAAGTTTCTAAATCTTTAGAAACCGAAAAAGGCTTAGTTATTCTCCCTAAAAATTCGCAAATTATCGTTCAAGTTAAAGATATTCAAAAATCAGGATTTATCGAACTTGAGGCAACGCAAGTTGTGATTGATGGGAAAGAATATGCTCTTCCTAAAGGTGCGATCGCAATTCGTGGAAGCTCTGGGAAACCGTTAATTGCATCTTCCTGGGGTAATAAAGCTGGAGAAATTGCTAAACGGGATGCCGAAACATTTGCAGTTGGTTCTTTAGCCAAAGTCGGTAAAGTTCTCAATCAACCCAAAGAGGAGCAAACCTCAACGAACAGTGGGTTTGGTGGCACAAATTCTTGGGAGCATCCCACTTTTTATTTAGCGAGCAAAGATTAATCCATTAAGGTAAGCACAACGGTGAGCAATGACTTGA
>NZ_NTFS01000437.1 GCF_002289455.1 Brunnivagina elsteri CCALA 953 | reverse complement strand
TAAGCTACTTGAGTACATTTACCTCATCTCTTAGTTTGATTTTTCTACATTATAAAAGATACCAAATGGGTTCTATAAGCAGTTTGTTTATAATCCTAGCTATCAATATCAACCCTATCAAATTAGGTAAAGACCTCTCCCTGGTTTTTCGCTGACGCTTAAACCTGTCCCTCTCCGATGCGGAGAGGGGTTAATAAAACTATTATCTGAAGGTGAAAATAATTCCTTCAAAGTCACTCTCCGCTTCGGAGAGTGATTTAGAGAGAGGTTAATTGCTAAAATGCTGTTATATATTGTGGCGTATGATATTCCTTGTAATAAACGGCGCAAGAAAATATCCGATTTACTTGAAGGGTATGGGCAACGGGTACAGTATTCTGTTTTTGAGTGTCAGCTAACCCATGCCAAGTTCAAGGAACTATGTAAGCGACTGCGGAAGGTTGTAAAATTAGAGGAAGATAGTTTGCGGTTTTATCCGTTGTCGCAGCATACTTTAGGGCAAGTTGAAGTTTGGGGTGTTAGTCCTCCGATAACTTCGTTTCCTAGTTCGGTGATTATCTAAGTAGTGCGATGGGGTCAAAAAATAGCTGAAAGGATGATTGTTGTGTTGACCCCCTCGCTTGTTTGCTATGTAAGGGTTTGGAGGTTTTGTTTGATCGGTTTTAGGTGTTTTGATAGGAGAATTTTAGACCCCCTCGCAAACTGCCTCTGGACAGGTTGCTGGGTATGGGTTTAAAATTAGTGGGTCTCCTTTTATGAGGGGAAATAATTGATTGGAAACACCGTATCGTACTCTCTTTCCTGTTTAATTGTAGGAGTAGCTGTCTCCTTTTATGAGGGGAAATAATTGATTGGAAACTACTATTAACCGTCCCAGACTGGGTTGAAAAGGGTCTCCTTTTATGAGGGGAAATAATTGATTGGAAACTTGTTGATAAGTTTATATATTTTTGACGGGATACCTCTAAGTCTCCTTTTATGAGGGGAAATAATTGATTGGAAACTTTCTACTACGAAAGTTACGTAAACTTTTCCTTTCAGTCTCCTTTTATGAGGGGAAATAATTGATTGGAAACCTTTTTGATCAAGGAACACTGGTGGGCAATCATTAACGTCTCCTTTTATGAGGGGAAATAATTGATTAGTATTAATTGATCGTAAATGAAGCGCTTAAAAACTCAGTATCTTCGGATGCTGGGTTTGTGCGAACTGACAAGTCAGCGCAAGCTATCGCAGTGGCTTTACATAACTACTTCCCAGATCGAAAATTAGACTTTGGTTGAATCGTGCGATCGCGTTTTTGATTTGATTGGGAGTGCGATCGTATTTTTGATTGAACTGGGAGTGCGATCGCGTTTTTGATTTGATTGGGAGTGCGATCGCGTTTTTGATTGAACTGGGAATGCGATCGCATTTTTGATTGAACTGGGAATGCGATCGCGTTTTTGATTGAACTGGGAATGCGATCGCGTTTTTGATTTGATTGGGAGTGCGATCGCGTTTTTGATTGAACTGGGAGTGCGATCGCGTTTTTGATTTGATTGGGAGTGCGATCGTATTTTTGATTTGGGAGTGCGATCGCGTTTTTGATTTGGGAGTGCGATCGTATTTTTGATTTGGGAGTGCGATCGTATTTTTGATTTGGGAGTGCGATCGTATTTTTGATTTGGGAGTGCGATCGCGTTTTTGATGGTGCAAGCTTCGCGTGATTACTCAAAGCAATTTAGCCAGCGCAAGATATTCTAGAAAGAGAGTGATATATTTATGAACTTTTACTAAATATAACCTGTGCGGGGAAAATGTAAGTGCCACCAAGAGACGCAATCCATGAAATCGTTAAGCAAGCACTGACTAAAGATGGCTGGATAATAAAAGATACTGATACCCCTATGTCATATCTTATGGGGAGAGATTTTTGTTTGTTGACCTTGGAGCAAGCAAAATAGCAGATAATAGTATCGAAGGTGGCTTTATTGGGGCTGAAAAAAACAATAGACGTATTGCAATAGAGATAAAGGTGCTTGGGGCTAAATCTATAATTAGAGACTTAGAGCAAGCGATTGGGCAGTATATTTTATATCAATTACTTTTACATAAAGTAGACCCAGGACGTGATATTTATTTAGCGATTAGCGATACAGTTTATGAAAACTTTTTTCAAGAGCCAATAGGCGAGCTTGTCATCAACGAGCTACCATTAAAAATGATTATTATAAATTTACAAGAGGTTGAAATAACAAAATGGATAAATTAAACAGTTATCGTCAAATAGTTAAGGAAGTGATTACTCAATACTCAAAACTACAACCATCACATGGTGAAATTCGACTGGATACTATTTTTGATGAATCTCAAGATAGATATAGCTTGATGCAAATAGGATGGGATAAAGGAAAACGTATTAGGGGTAATTTGATTTACTTAACTTTGTCGGGAGAAAAAGTTGTCATTGAGTACGATGGAATGGAATCAGGAATTAATCAAAACTTAATTGATAGAGGTATCGCTGAAGAAGATATTATTCTAGCTTTTGCTTCCCAGGAAGATAATCGAATTTCGGCTTAAAATCAATCAATAGATTCACTACTATTAATAATTGATTAGTGTCAAGCAGCGATCGCAATCCGGTATTTTTTGATGATGCTGGGTTTGTGCGATCGACTTACTTCGCACTCATGTCCAAATTCGTTCAGTGCAAGATATTCTAGAAGTAGAGTAATATGAGCAATAATTATGCAAGCATACAAACTCAAGGGAAAAATCGACGCGACTGGGAACTTAGTTATTACCGAACCCATTCAAATGCCACCTGGGGATGTGGAAGTGATTGTTTTGCTATCTCCCCAGATGATGACAGGTATCCCAGACAATACAAAAGAACTACAACCAGAAACACCAAAGAGAAGAACGAAAATCAAAGCTTTACAAGGTTGGTTTGAAAAGACACAACCTACCTCTACTGATTTTGATCCAGATCAAGCAAGATGGGAAGCCTTGAAGGAGAAACATAACTTGTGAAAGTGTTGCTTGACACAAACATCATTTTAGACGTTGCACTTGAACGGCAACCATTTTTTGATGATAGCGAAACAATTCTATCATTTGTGGAACAGGGACAAATTGAAGGCTATATTTGTGCATCTTCATTTGGCGACCTTTACTATATTATCCGCAAAGCCAAAGGTCGAGATTTAGCATTAGAATTTTTACGAGAAATTGTCACTTTATGTCAACCTGCAACGGTAGATAGAAACACAATTAATATGGCACTCAGTGTAAATTTTAGAGATTTTGAAGATACGATTAAATACAGCACTGCGGTACTAAATAATTTTGATGCAATTATCACTCGCAACAGTCGTGATTTTCCAGTAACTACCCCGCGAATTCTGACTCCTCAGCAGTTGATTCAGGAATTAACAGATTCTAGTTAGACTGCGAATGCATTAAAGGTTGACTAATATAAAACCCCTCTCCAACCTCTCCCCTTAGTAAGGGGAGAGGCTTAAGAATCTCAGTTTTTGTTTAAGGAAAAGTCGATTTTTAACCATTAATAGTATAGCTACCCTACGGGAACGCTAACGCATGATGATTTAGGAGACTAGGGAATAGTGCGATCGCATTGGCTTTACGTAACTACTTCCAATATCGAAAATTAAGCTTTGGTTGAATCGTGCGATCGCGCTTTTGATGGTGCAATAACTACTTCCAATATCGAAAATTAAGCTTTGGTTGAATCGTGCGATCGCGCTTTTGATGGTGCAATAACTACTTCCAATATCGAAAATTAAGCTTTGGTTGAATCGTGCGATCGCGCTTTTGATGGTGCAATAACTACTTCCAATATCGAAAATTAGACTTCGGTTGAATCGTGCGATCGCGTTTTGATGGTGCAATAACTACTTCCAATATCGAAAATTAGACTTCGGTTGAATCATGCGATCGCGTTTTTAATGATGCAATAACTACTTCCAATATCGAAAATGAGACTTTGGTTGAATCATGGGATTCCTGCGGATAGCTACCCTGCGGGAACGCTAACGCATGATGATTTAGGGAACTGAGGAATAAAATTCAGATGCGGAGTTTGTGCGATCGCGCAATGACTCAAAATATGTCAATAAAAAAGAAAATATTCTATTATAATTCACAAACCACTCTAAACGTCGATAAATCACTATATTTAGCCGTTAAAGAAAATAAAACTCAATATTTTCTAATAGTGGCAACACGCAGCAAATATTTGTTACACTGCAATGCAGTCACGGTGTAAGGAATGTAACTCGTGTCAAATGTATATTTTCAAGCGAAAGTCTTCTGGCAGTCGAAAATCTGGGGTCTTCTCCATGATCCGATCTTAAAGGCTCTACATAATAATACAGGACGTGGAGGTAACAGTTTTTGGCAGCAACTAGATGTCATGCAGGACTGGGTAGAAAATAATTGGAACCCAGAAGAGTCTGGAGGCAAACTTTTCAAGCAAATAAAACTTGCCGACTACATTGCATCAGCTAGCGACAGAGGTGCAATTGGTAGTATTGCTAGCTGTGTAAATTATGACCAAAACGGCTTGGAAATAAAACACCTGCTTTCGGGTGCAACATTAAATTTTCGTATATCCGAACACGACACACTAGTATCAAAAGATAGGCTTCAGTACCTAACTCAAAAAGAGAACCAACTGGTAGATTTAATTCCTCCAGCTATCCGTAATGATGAAAAACAGGTATTTTGGTGGTTGTGGAGATGCTTACCAGAAGCGGTATTTGAGTTATTTAACGATGATACTTTAATGCTAATGCCAGCAGAAACCCGACTTCCCGACAGTTCAATTTGGAGTCATGCAAGTATCACAGCAGCACTTGCGGGAGCATTGACGGGTTATGATGCCACCAACGATGATTTAGAGCGTTGGAAATCTGGAAAAGAATTTTCCCATCCCTATTTAGTCACATTTACCTTTACTCCTGTACAGGAATTAATTAAAGCAAGTCGGAAAATCCGCGATTTTTGGGCTGGTTCGTGGATTCTGCACTATATTGCGGCAAAAACTTGTTTTCAATTAGCCTTAAAATATGGTCCCGATAGTTTTCTATATCCGAGTTTGTTTCAACAACCTTTAATTGTATCCCATCAATACTTCGGGGTAAGTAGCCGGACAGAATTAATTACAAAAATGAGTACAAAGCATGTCAGGATAAAAGAGGTGCATTTTTCATAACTA
>NZ_NTFS01000436.1 GCF_002289455.1 Brunnivagina elsteri CCALA 953 | reverse complement strand
CTCTATAATATCTAATATTAGCTGAATTCCCTTAATATTTCCTCGTTTTGCTAAATCTAGAATTTTATCTATTTCTACTGCTGGAGGATAAGTACTTCTATCTTGATTTTGGAGGATGCTTTTTCCTTTTTTAGATGAAAAATCATTAGAAATAAATTCAACTTTTAAGTATTTTTCTAACAGGTTTAATAAAGTATGTAATTGAACTGGTTTCGCTAAAAAATCATCACCTCCAGCAGCTAAACTATTATTCTTATCTGCTTCAAATACACTGGCAGAAGAGATAATTATAACCGTATTTTTTAAAGTTGCGTGATTTTTAATTGCCCGTGCAAATTCAAAACCATTCATTACTGGCATTGCTAAATCTGAGATAATTAAATCAGGTTGAATTTGTTCTGCTTGGATTAAACCATCTTCACCATTACAAGCTTCATAACACTTAAAACCAATCGGTTCTAAGAGATTAACGATAATCGAACGATTATCAGATTGGTCATCAATAATCAGTATTTTCTTTGTTTGACCATGAATACCAATAATATTTTTAATTGGGGGTATGGGAGCAGTTTTTAACCATTCATTAGAAATCTCTAAATCCACATCTAACCAAAATTTACTACCTGTTCCTAAGTTACTTTCTAATTGAATTTTGCTACCCATAAGTTCAGTCAGTTTTGAACTAATAGCTAACCCCAAACCCGTACCTTCTATCTGTTTTGCGTTGTCTCCAACTTGTTCAAATGGTAAAAATATTTTGTCTTGCTGTTGTTGTGTCATTCCCACTCCAGTATCAATGATTTCAAATCGTAATTTTTGGCTTTCTAACTGGAAATCAACAATTTTAACCTTGAATAAAACTTGACCAACTTCAGTAAACTTAATCGCATTACCAATTAGATTAATCAGAATCTGTCGCAATCTTTTCTCATCAGAAAACACAGCAATTGGTAACTCAGAATCGAGTTCAACTACAAAACAAATACCCTTTTGTTCGGCACGGATGCGGCATATTTCCACAATCCCAGTCAAAAAAGAGCGAAAATTAAAATGACTATTCTCCAACTTTAATTTCTGCGCTTCAATTTTTGATAAATCTAAAATATCGTTAATCAGAGTCAGCAAATGGGAACCGCATTCATGGATAATCCTGACTCCATTTCGTTCCCCTTCATTAATGCTTTGCGATCGCTGTAAAATTTGCGCGTATCCTAAAATACCATTCAGAGGTGTACGTAACTCATGACTCATGTTGGCAAGAAATTCGCTTTTAGCTTGATTTGCCACATCTGCGGCAAGTTTCGCTGTTGCTAACTCTTGGGTACGTTCGTTGACTTTTTCTTCCAGGTTACGCAAATATTCCTGCATTTGGTTATTCGCAAATTCGAGTTGTGTCTGTTTATGAAAAATCGTAGTTGCGATCGCAGATAATAATAAAGCCAGAATTGGTGATACAGAAGGAATCCACCATCCCAATATAAATGCGGTATAACTACAAACAACAATTATACCTGTAGTCAGTATAATTCCGACCACTAACAACCCCGGAATTGTTTTGCGGGAAGCTCTAACTCTAAGTAAATATAAGCTAACACCACTACCAATTATCGACCAACACAAAACCCAAAGCCATGTATTTGATACACTCCAACCCCGCAATAAAGGTTTTCCATTGATAGCTGCATTCAATATTTGACTGGTAATATTAGCATGAACGATTACCCCTGCCATCTTGTCGTTTTCATCTTTCCAACTGCGTCGAAATCCCACAAAATGAAAATCATTACTACTTTCCGCAATCGAACCAATAAAAACAATGCGATCGCGTATTTTTTCTGCGGAGACTTGGTTGCTTAATAAATCCCGCAATTTCACTGTCTCAAACTTTTCCTTATAACCATGAAAATCCAAGAATATCTGATATCCCCCCACATCAGCAGCACCATAATTAAACTCATGATTCTTTTGAAGCGGTACGAATCTAGCTTTCCCTAATCTCAGAACAGTCTCACTACCATCTACCTGCTCTAACTTAATTCCTTTGGACTCTAAATATATAAGACTTAACCTAGTCGCTAAACCTTCGTAAAATTTCCCTTTCTCATCTTCGAGAGTTAACAAAGCTCGTCTAACTTTGCCATCACTATCATAAATCACATCAGAAAGAGCAATGCGATCGCTTTCTGCTAAAATTGAAGGTGCAGCAACCTTTTCACCAGCTAATTTTTTCACACCAATTAAATTGGGTGTACCTTTCATCACCTCAACTAATTCTGGATGTCCTGGTTGAACAGGTAAATCTCGATAAAAATCCATCCCAATCGCGGCAGGTTTTTTATTGTTAATTTTTTTGATAGCATCCGCAAGAACTCCATCAGGAATCACAGGTTTACCGCTCTTGGTAATGTCTTCCTCATCAACAGTGACAATTAAAATCCGCTCGTCAATTGTTATTTGTGGACGAATAGCAAAAAACTGCTCCAATACTGACCATTCCAGCAATTGAAAACACCCCAGCATACTTGAAATAATAATACATATTGCCACGCTAGGGGATGTAACTAAAACAATACGCCATTCACAAACTAGTTTTTTTATTGTTGATTGCATCTGAGCCTGATTAAAATATTATTTTTATATATATTCCTCCGCGAAACTTTGCGTTTACCTCCGCGAAACTCTGCGTTTACAAGTCAAATTTAATCATTTTTTGAGTCAATCAAACCAACATTAATTTATAACTGGTTCATTTGCGATCGCATTTAAACCAACAGAGTTAAGTAAATCCTGCCAAGATGTTGTTAAAATTTGGTTATTTGGTTGTGCTCGACGTAATTCTGCCAAAGTAAAAATGGTATCGTACCACAAACCAGACGCAGCCAACTTAATTACCGAATCTAAAGTCAAATTTTGAGTATTATTCAAAGTATTGGCAAAACTAACTCGGTGAATCCATCCACTCACAAAAGGACTATCCGGTTCCAAGCTTGGGGTACAAATCATTGCTAGCGACCATTTATACTTTTGGTCAACTTTTAACCCTGGTGAAGATATAGGTAATTTGACCCGAATTATACCAGCTTTTTGAGGTAAATTCAAGTAATCTTGATAAATATTATTACTGTTAGCATCTTGAATGCTAAAAAACACAGCTTTTGCACTAGTCTCAGGAACATAAATAAATATTGTGGGATGTTCCGCCAAAGTTAGACCAATATCACTTTCTGGTAATAAAGGGGTGACATTTTCCCCAGGAGGTTTGTTACTGGCAATTCCGCAAGTTGAGTCATTCCGTGATGCTCCCCCAGCCGAAGTTTTTGGTGCGCGATCGCCTGGTGGTTTAAAAACGACTCTCGCTGCGCTACTCGGCATTGTCCATATACTGAGAGCAGACAATGTTATTAGTAAGGCAGTTCCAAGCTGTAAGTATCTAAGTAAGAACTTATTTTTTGTAGGCATAAAAAACTGACTTTCGAGTTTTTGAGCAAAATTAAAATATTATTACCCTCTATGATATCAGTATTTGAGAGGATATCACCAGCCTGAAAATATTATTTCAGCAATTCTCACAATGAGAATTGCCGCTGGGTCGTCTTAATGTTACATATTCACCTTTATGTGCATTGAGTAATTATCCTCGATAAACCAGATTTTCAAACTGGATAGAACCTTAGACAAATATCCAATTCTCGCTCATTCAAAGGCTCAGGCAGTTTTTCTCCCATACCCATTTGGAAATCCATAGCCTTTACCCAAATCAGTCTCTTCTCCGCGTCTCTGCGTGAAAAAAAGATATACTTTATACAACAACACGGTATGCGTAAAACTCAGCCACTTTAGTGCTGAGATATAAGCGACACGAGCGACTTTAGTCGCCTTGAATCTTTTCAGGTTCTGGTAACGAATCTATCCAATCTTCTATTAATCTCGTCATTGATTGTTCTCTTTCCTCTGCTAATAGTTTTAGCTTATTAAATCTGCGAGGAGTTGTTCTAATTCTGATATAATCACTTTTCATATTATCTCCTATTTGTTTCCTATCTATGTTACTATATTAATAGGTCGAAAACAAGAGAATATTCAAAGGTCATAAATAAGTGTTAACAAATTACGTATATAAATTAAGACCTAACGTTGGTCAAACGGAACAGATGTCAAACTGGGTTGATATGCTACGCAGTCACTATAATTGGTGTCTGGGAGATAGATTAACTCAGTTCAATCAACAATATATCCAAGGAAATTACTGCGATATTAGAACTAAAGCTGAGGCTTGCCCAATAACTTGTTTTGTTAGTAAGAATGGGGCAAGTGGTGAACCTTGGAAAGAAGATAAAAAAGGTGTTCTTAAGAATCCAAGACGAAACGCTGGTGATATTCAAATCACGTCATTACCAACATTAAAGTCTGCTAGACCTTGGTATGCATGGATTGATTCAACCGTATTACAGCAAAACGTAAAACGCCTTGATACCGCATACAAAAACTTCTTTGAGGGTAGAGGCTTCCCATCATTTAAAAATCGTTCTAACTTTAGTTCTTTTTCCTATGCGATGGGTGTTAAAACCAAGGGAAGTAAAATATATCTGCCAAAATTAGGTTGGATGAGATATCATAATTCACGTCCTATTCCTAATGGGTATGTCGTCAAAGCAGCAACTATTAGAAGACGACAGGACGGTTGGTATGTATCAGTAAGGATTGAAGATAAAAGCATCCCAATCCTCGTGGCAAAACCATTGAGTGAAGTTAAGTCTGTGATTGGTTGCGACTTAGGAATAACTAAACTAGTCCACCTCTCCGATAATTTTCAATTCGAGAATCCTAGATTTTCCACTAATAAGAAAGTTAGACGGATATTAAAAATCAGACAACGACGTGTAAGTAGCAAAGTAAAAGGTAGTAAAAACAGGAAGAAAGCTGCTACAAAAGTTGGAATGTTCCACAAAAGAATTACTGATAAACGAACAGCTTACCAGTGGAATGTTGCTAACAAAATAGTTTCTAGAAAAGTTGATGCTATTGCTGTAGAAGATTTAAACATATCAGGAATGTTGAGACGATGTAAAGTCAAAACCTTGGAGAAAACTGGTAGATTTCTGAAGAACGGACAAGCTGCAAAACGTGCTTTAAATCGTTCCATCTCTGATGCCAGTTGGGGGGATTTGGTTTTAAAGATTGAGTATCTCGCTGTGAAGCAAGGAAAAGTTGTAATTAAAGTCAATCCCAGATATTCTAG
>NZ_NTFS01000435.1 GCF_002289455.1 Brunnivagina elsteri CCALA 953 | reverse complement strand
GATATGAAACATTGCTAAATCAACATCTTGCAGGTGTTTTTTTGGTGAGAGTTCTTGCCAGTAGTTATTTTGATTGGGTTTTAACTTATTCAGCAAGCCCTAAGTAGGTAAATACACAAAAGTTTAAGGTATTCACAATGTATAAATATTTTCGTATTCAGACTTAGCCCATTGTCCAAATACAATACCTATGCTCCCCATTCGTCCCAAACAAACAGCTTGCACCTACACCCGCGATGGTATACGCTTAGATGCTGATGTCTACCGTCCCGATGGCAAAGGTGATTTTCCCGTATTACTAATGCGTCAACCATATGGGAGAAACATTGCATCAACCATTGTTTATGCCCATCCCAGTTGGTATGCTGCACAAGGGTACATCGTCGTCATTCAAGACGTGCGTGGTAGGGGTACTTCAGAAGGGAAATTTAAACTATTTGCCCATGAAATTGCTGATGGGGAAGATAGCGTTAACTGGGCGGCAAAGTTACCCGGTAGCAATGGCAACGTGGGTATGTACGGGTTTTCCTACCAAGGAATGACGCAACTATATGCAGCAGCCGCAAAACCAGAAGCACTCAAAGCCATCTGTCCCGCAATGATTGGCTATGATTTATACAACGATTGGGCATATGAAGGTGATGCATTTTGCTTGCAAACAAACCTTGCATGGGCGCTACAATTATCAACAGAAACCGCTAGACTACAGAAAAATGAAAGAGCATATCAGGTACTTTCAGCAGCAACGCGGAATCTACCTTTCCACGATGCAACTCCCAACTATCCAGAAGTTATCAAGTTTTTTGCTCCAGACTCTTACTACCACGACTGGATAAACCATTCCCAACAAAATAACTACTGGCAAGAACTCTCACCAAAAAAACACCTGCAAGATGTTGATTTAGCAATGTTTCATATCGGTGGCTGGTTTGATACCTATTTGCGTGGGACACTAAATCTATATAATGATATGGTATCCCGTAGCCAATATCGGCAACAGCTACTAATAGCACCTTGGGCACATATTCCTTGGGGTAGAAAAGTTGGTGCAGTGGACTTCGGTGTTAATGCCATTAGTCCAGTAGATAAAATGCAAATATCTTGGTTTAACCAATTTCTCAAAGGGGAAAATACAGGTTTACTCGATTTACCACCAGTTTGGTTATTCGAGATGGGGACTAACATTTGGCACAACTCCCCCAACATACCAATACCTTCCCAGAAATCGTACTTTTTGTCAAGCACCGGATTAGCGGGAATTTGCGAAGACTCTGGCAGTTTAATCGACAATCCAGACTCAATCCCAGACTTAATCCCAAATATATCGTCCGACATTATTGTACATGACCCTTGGCGACCCGTACCTTCCTTAGGTGGACATGCAGGAATCCCCGCAGGAATGTGCGATCGCAGTCAGATTGATGCGCGTTCAGATGTTTTAACTTATACCAGCAAAATACTTGATGAAGACTTGCATTTAACAGGTAGTGTAATTGTGGAAATATCCTGTTATGCCGACAAAGTAAGCTTTGACTTATCCGCCATTCTTTCAGAAGTTTACCAAGATGGACGCGTATATAACATCACGCAAGGATATCGTAATTTTCGGGATGGAACGAATGAAACTGTGCGAAAAATCGAATTACAACCAACTTGTATCCGAATTGCCCAAGGAAATGCCTTGCGGTTGAGTTTGAGTGCATCATGTTTTCCTGCTTATGCGATGAATGCAGGAACAGGGGAAGAAATTAGCTCTTCAAAATTAATCAATTCGGAAATTATCACGATTACAGTAAATTGTCGTGATTCACGAATTTTATTACCTGTAGTTGCTGATACCTAACAGACATCTGGTGAAAATGAATGTAGAGACGTAGCGATGCGGAGGCACGACAAGGGTTTCAGGCAACGAATCATTAAATTCAGTCGATGTTTAATAATTCCTGTTCAAGATACCACATTACCAGAAACCAGGTTTCTCCCAAAACGAAAAATCCCCAGAGACTTCAGAGTTTCCCTCTAAAATATAAAAGAAACATCTCCAGATACGCCAAAGCTTACACCAATGCTGCGATCGCAATCCAAAACTCTAACATTGGCAGAGTTTCTGCAACAACCAGAAACAAAACCAGCTTGCGAATATATCGACGGGGAAATCATTCAAAAGCCAATGCCACAAGGTAAACACAGTACAATTCAAACAGAAGAATCTGCTGCTATCAATGTAATATTGAAACCCCAGAGGATTGCACGAGCTTTTACCGAGCTAAGATGTACATTTTCTGGACGTTCCGTTGTACAAGATATATCTGTATTTACATGGGAAAGAATACCACGGGATGAAAATGGCGAAATTGCCAATATCTTTCCATATCCCCCAGATTGGACAATAGAAATATTGTCTCCCGATCAAAGTCAAACAAAAGTAACGAAAAATATTCTGCATTGTTTAAAGTATAAAACTCAAATGGGTTGGTTGATTGACCCATCTGAACAAACAGTATTCGTGTACGTAGGGGAAACTATACAAGTATTTGACCAAGCAGCACAGGTTTTACCTGTACCAGGATTTGCGATCACATTTCAACAAACTGTAGGTGATTTGTTTGCTTTACTGTTGGAATAAAATCTAAAATCCGTCTTGAAAAGTTTGACGGTACGGAAACCGAACCCGTCAACTTTTCGCAAAATCTAAAATCCAAAAAAAAACAGAGACACAGCAAAATGTCTCCGCTTAAACTAATGCTCTCTTTGTTTTCCTAAAATCCTGCCCTTCAACAGGTTTAAGCTTCTACCCTCGTTTGCAATCCGGGAACCATTAATGCAATCATTTCTAAAATTGCGGCTCTATCCCCCGTCTGGCAACGCTCGAATAATTTTTTGACATCAATATGTCCTGCACTGGTTTTTGATACCTCCAGTGCGTTTGCTGCGGCTTTCTGATTGTTATTTGCACATGCCGTATACAGTATCAATCCTGCCATTGTGTACAAATCCAACATCGGTTCATCACGAGTTATATTTACTACGCTGGGGAACTGCGATCGCGGATGGATGAATTGGCTGAAGTTTAGTTGAGTCATGCCTTTTGTTGCTTAATATGGATATGGATGTGGAGGAGTGCAGGTTACGGGATATAAAATAACACTTAATTTCTAATCCTAAGTCGCTCTCTAGTCTATTCGAGACACCTTGGTAATAATAAAGACGAGACGATGGACACTATCAGTAGAGTTTTTAATTTGCCAAAGCACTTTAAAAGCACTTTATATATATGAAGTTGCCATAATGACAACAATAATTATTCCTTTCCCGTCAAATAAAATTGGGTATTTTAAGCGACAGGTATTGCTTAAGTAAGTGACAGCGTATATACTGGTACATATCAGAGACCAAACCTCGGATTCCTTGTTCAAGTCATTAGCTAGCCAGGTAAGGTGCTAGCTGTTAGGGTGTCCTACCATTCTTTTTTCTTCGGTGGCTTATTACTCCACGCCTTTATAGTACCCCTTGTCATTTTTTTTTGTCAATATGTCATTTAAAAATTGTGGTACAAAATGTCTTGATTTTTTGATGTCATGAGAGAAAATAGAGACAGGCGTTAGATTAAACATCAGGTGAAAAAGTCGAAACTATGACTGACAGAAGGCGTTCAGACGATTACAAGCAGGTGAGTGGTTACGTTCCGAATTCCTTGGCACGGGAATTCAAAGTCATCTGCGCTCGTGAAGGGATGTCCCAAAGTGATGCTATAGAGGAGATGCTTTACGAGTGGATTACCAAACGAGGTGGTGCGGGTTCCTTAGAAGACGAGCAATCTCCGAGAACGGTAGCCGACTTGGTGCGGGTAAACATGGCAAAATTAAAGCGTTGTGGAGTCAAAAACTTGCCTGCGATCGCAAACGGCGAAGTTTTACCCACACCTGGGGATTTCGCGATTATTACATCGTATTTAGCCATCCCAGAAGAAGAAAGAAAAATGATTTGGCAAGAAACTTTTAAAATTTCCGTGGAAAATGGTTCTACAGGTGTAAAAGTATATAAATACTCTGGAGGTATAAAAGAAGGTGAGTGCGAGTATTCTTAGTATCCTGAACTTACCAGGCTGGAACTATAAAATTTCCTACGAAGGAGTTTCTATCTTTGCCCCGACTAAACGGGATGCAACCAATCTTGCTCACAGCTACGGGGAGGCACTTAGCGAAACTGCGGCAAAATTTAACGGTAAGGTGCGAATAGGGTGGAAACGATGTAAACAGCCGATTGAGTTTTATGCCTGGATGTCATCAGGTGAAGCTCCAGCACCTTCAGAAACAGCCGAACGCATCATGCGTAGTGGTAGTTCGGTATTTTGTTCTCAGTCCGAATTGCCAATAGAACTATTGCGGCGAATGATACTTGCTGCGGAGTGCGATCGCCCTGTTAGTATTGTCAGGCAGGATAATCGCAAGCAAATCATTGTCAATCAACCGATGGCTGATATGTTACAAACACCCCCTGAGGTAGCAACTCAGAGGGTGATGACTAAATTTTGGTTGCCGGAAGATTTAGCAGAACTCGAACAAAGATTGCACCAAGATAGGCAATTTACTTGGACTTATTCTGCTGGACTGAATGAACAAGCTTGGGCAGTTTTGACTACCAAATTTGAAGCATTTGAAGCCGATGGGATTTGGTATCGACAAGGAATCAGCTTGTCAGCACCTCAACTAGTCGCAACTCCTCCAGGTGCATTTGCTCCCGCTTGAGCTAGTTTCGATAGTTGGCATCTACCCAACAACGGGGCAGACTTTCGCCAGATGGGAATACAAGATTTTCTTTTTTATAATTAATCGGGTCTTGTTCTTCCTCACCTAATTGGTTTTGTCCTTTGACAATATCACTAACAGGGTTAATTAATTCTTGAATATCAAGAATTTCGACGATGCTGCTGCCATCTTTAGATTGTAATAGCATTTAAATCTACCTCTATTTTTTATTTAGTGAATGATTAATTGGGCATTTAATTGTAATAGTTAAGTTGATAAATAATATGACAAAGAGATAGGGGTACAACACATCTGTACCCTTACTGTTGTATGTCTATAAATAATTTATAATGCCATGAATATTAAGCATTAACTAATTATAATTCTGCTTGTTCCACAATTTTTTTTAACCTCATGTATGCCTGTTCTGGGGTCAGAGGTGGCGACAGAACTTCATTAGGAATGTAGTATTGCCTGGAATCGGCAAAGTAACG
>NZ_NTFS01000434.1 GCF_002289455.1 Brunnivagina elsteri CCALA 953 | reverse complement strand
TCTCGTGTTTACTCCTTTAAATGTTGGGTTTGAGTGCTTTTTCACTTCTTTTCAAATAAATCTGTCAGGCAGTCAGCTTTATAGCTGTTGAAGATACAAATGGTAGAGTTTGGGTTTATGGTCATTTACAAAGCTTAGGTCAATGGAAAGCAAACGCTCCTGTAAAAGTTGGAGATCAAATCGGTACTGTTGGAAATCAACTAGGCAGTAATGCACATTTCCATCTAGCCGTTGGGACTAAAGCATATGGTGGTTCTGTTGCTGGAGGAACAGAAGTGAACGTTAGAAATGCAACAGTTAGTCCTTTGCAAGCTTACTGGGAATGGAGAAATAAAAACTAGCTGACATCTCATAATAATCGAGATATATTGCTGTTTATCCTCAATAAAAGGGTTTAGCAATGCTAAACCCCTACAGGTTACGATGCGATCGCGTTTGTTGAGTTTGAAAGTTTATGCGATCAGCTTTGTATGCAGAGTGCGAAGTTTGCGCGACGTAAGTCGTTCGCATTCTCTGCTTAGATACTATAAAGCAACTGTCCAATCCTCGATCATTAGTCCTGATACTTTACTAAAATCTCGATGATTGCGAGTTAACAGAACGAATCCACGACATAAGGCAACTGAAGCGATTCGTGCATCCATTTTCGCCAGTTGAATTCGTTGTGAATGTAATTTCTCAAATGCCGCAGATGCATTACGGTCAAATAAAACAAGAGGCAACACTTTAAAATCATTGATAAGCTGTGCCATCATTTCATATCCTTTCACAACATCGTCTGGGTTTTGAGCACGATTGATATAAGCATGACAACCAAGCACTTGTTCGTGAAATGTAACGCTGGACACGGCAAAATCTGATAGCGGATATTGAGCCATACGTGCCGGAATGTTTATGTAATCTTGCCCAGTTTGGCGTTGAAGAATACTGAGATGATCTGTATCTAATAAATATTTCATACCTCGTCCGTTTGGACTTCGAGAAGAGACTCATCCCCTTGACGAATTCCTTTCCCATAAGCGAGTACCTCTTCAAAAGCTGGCTCATCTTTGAAAGAGCCAGTAATTTGTTGCAACCAATTGGTTGTCTGGGGAGTCGATACTTGCTTTTGCAACTGGACGATCGCAGATTCTACTGCTGCAAGCCGTTCTTCTAAAGAGGTGTTGGTTGCCATTTTGAGTTCTTCTTGAATCGACAGTCCAATTATACAGAAAATTTCTAGATCATCTTGATGTGTAAGGACTTAGCGATCGCGTTTGTTGAGTTTGGGAGTTTATGCGATCGCATTTTTTGACTGAGTTAGCAAGACTCCTATAACTGCGATTATATAATAGAGCCAACCAGCATGAATCAGAATTTATGAATGCCAAACAAAAAATAATTGAAGAGATAGAAAACGTACCAGAAGAAATCATAAACGAGGTTTTGGATTTTTTACTTTTTTTGAAAGCTAAAGAAGATAAAGAAGATTTAGAAGATGCCAAAGCTGCATTAAAAGAAGCACAACAGCTTGGTACGATTTCCTTGGGTGAACTTAAAAGGGAATTAGGTTTGTGAGTTACGAAGTAGAGATTACACCAGCAGCAAAAAGACAGATAAAAAAATTACCCAATGATATTCAACAGAAAATAGTTGCTAAATTGGAAGAACTTGCTTTTAAACCTCGTCCTGATGGTGTGACAAAATTAGAAGGTTCGGATAATTTATACAGAGTTAGATTGGGAAAATCCAGAATGCGATCACATTCTCTTCTCAGATAGCATAACTGCATTGAAGTGCGATCGCGGTCTAACTCAGGTTAAAATTAAATTAATCGTTCTCTCACTTCTGGAAAATATGAATTATGAAATGGGAAGAAGTTTGTGAAAATAAAGATTTACAAGATTTACCCTTCAAAATCGAATTAAATAAATGGGGTCAAATTGTCATGAGTTCTGTCAAAATTAAACATTCTTTTTACCAAGGGAGAATCCAACGGTTATTAGAATCTTTAATAAATACTGGAGAAGTGATGCCGGAATGTGCGATAAATACATCGGATGGGGTTAAAGTTGCCGATGTTGTTTGGTGTTCTGAGGAACGATTTGCTCAAATTGAAGATGAAGTGTCAGCATCGATTGCACCAGAAATCTGTGTAGAAGTTAAATCGAGTGGTAATTGTCTGGAAGAAATGGAATTTAAACAAAAATTATATTTAGAAGCTAAAGCGATAGAAGTATGGTTATGTAATGAACAAGGTGAAATGAAATTTTATAATGAACAAGGTGAATTAGAACAATCTTTATTAGTTCCTAAATTTCCTCAGCAAATTAAACGCTAATTAATGAATCTGGTTGTAATTAAGTGTGGGATTTCGTGTTTTCAAGCGAATAATTACAATCTGACGTAACTCAATATTTAATATTCCTGCACAATAAAAACTTGTGCCGAATATCCTTTTTGATTTTGTTTTTTAATTCTAATTAACCTACCTGCTATAAGTTGAGTGTTATTGACAATAAACTCTCTGATTTTCTCTGCTTGACCTTTATAATCTCGGTCGTCTTTACAAATTAAAATACCGCTATGTTTGTAACCTTGTTGATGAAGGCTAATAAAGTCCTCTCTGTTGAGGGTAACGATAATTCGCTCTTGCTCGTAAGCGAATTTTAGTACGTTTTCATCACTAATTGATTGATTTGCTTGCCCTGCATCATATGATGTCAAAACATCATAGCCAAATTTACGTAACTCTTCAACTAGATCGAAGGGAACATTTTCATTGGTATAAAATTTAATCATTTTAATTATCTTCAGCTATAACTTGGTCAATTTCCTCTGGGTTTTGTTCATAATATAACCAAGCTGCTGCTAAATCTTCTACTGTCAAAAATGGATAATTTCTTAGTAATTCTTCTTGAGAAGCACCCTGCTTTTGAAATGAAACTAGAGTCCAAATAGGAATACGAGTTTCCCGGATGCGTGCATTTCCTCCGCAGACACCAGAAGTTTTTTTAATTAACTTTTCCTGAGTTATTTTAGATAGAGGTTTTTCTTCTAAAACTAAAACTATTTGATATTCTCCAGGAGGCATATTAACTGGTATATCAACTGTGAGTTTTCCATTAGCATCAATTATTGCTGTTGCTTGGAGGGTTTTCATAAAAAATAGTCCGTGGATAAGTCCTCATATTGTAGAGACTGGTATAAGCTGTTCCGCATTTAAATCATATAATCCAAATTATTATAATTATTGTGGGGTGGGCATCCCTGCCTGCCCTAATATATAATTTAGGTGCTTTTTAGCTTATTACGTCTCTACAATAATGTATCAACCAATTTCCTATCTAACAGAGAAAGCTTCGCTAAATCGACGGGTAACTGGCTCCGTAATAAAGGTTAAAACAGACTTTTTACGGGTGACAATTTCCCCATTAGCCGTCATCCCTGGTGTAAATTGTACCTCCTTACCCCGCACCGTCAAAGAGTGCTTACTGAGTTTGATTTGGGTGGGAAATACTAAACCTAAATCTTTGTCTGCGATCGCATTGGGACTAACTTTGAGAACTTCGCCTTCGATAGTACCAAATTCCTGAAATGGAAAGGTTGCCATTTTCACTTTTGTTCTCATTCCCTGACGAATAAAACCGATGTCGCGATTCAATACTTTGACTTCGAGGAGCAATTCCTCCCCATCTGGTAATATTGACAACAATTCTTCGCCCGATTGTACTGGACCCTTAGTTGCCTTAATTTTGTAAACCGTACCTGCAACAGGTGATTTGATGCTTTCGTACTCAGTTTGCTTGCGGGCTTGATTGAGTTTTCCTGATACATCGGCGAGTTCTTCGCGCCGCTTGTTCATCTGGGTTAAAACTTCGCTTTGCCGTTCTGATGCTAGCCGTTGTGCCTGGTTTTTGGCTCCCTGAAATGCTGCTTGTGCCTGTTTAACTTCTTGAACTTGGGCAGCCATGTCTTTTTGTAGGGATACTACTTTATCTTGGGCTTCAGTGATTTTGTTTTGGTTGTTGGTAATTTCGTCGTCAGCACGGGTAATTTCGGCGTTGGCACGGTTGAGTTGATCCTGTGCTTGGAGGTAGTCGAGTCGGGGAACTGCTCCACTGCCAATGAGGGTACGCATACTTTTCTCCCGTTGCTGGGCTAGGGCTACGTTATTATTGACTTTTTGCCGCAGATTTTTGGCGTTGGCAAGGTTGGTTTGGGCGTTTAATAAACTAGTTTGGGCGTTGGTATAGTTTTCTTCCAAACGGCTAAAGCGAACTTTTGCTTGGTCAATGGCAGATGCGAGACGATTTGCTTCGGCTTCGGCTGCGGCTTGTTTGGCTTCAAAATCCCGCATTCGTGCGGCTAGGAGTTCGTCTTGGATGGCGGTTCCGGCTATTTTTGTGCCTGCGCGTTCGGCATCAAGACGGCTTAAATCCTGTTGGATAAGTTTAGCAGATTGTGTGAGTCGGGCGACATCTAATTTTTGATATTCGGGGTCACGTTCGACTAATACTTGGTCTTTGGTAATGCGATCGCCTTCTTTGACACGTACTGCCATAATTGAACCATTACCGATGGATGTTACTGGACGCACTTGGGTTGATGCTACTATTTCCCCTGGAGCGGTGGCAACTTCATCGACTTCGGAAAAATATGACCATGCGATCGCGCTAAAAATTATCGCACTAATTGTACCCGCAAGCAGTCGTGTGTACAAGGGTGGTAATTCTTGTACTGCTTTGCCAAGTTCAAAGGATAATTGTTCTTCAGGACGAGCAAATATTTGTTTGGTTTGACGTGCTTGGGCAGCGTTTGCAGCTAAGGGAGAACGCATAGGATTATAAATTACTCAAATTGAATAAGTGTCTTCTTAAGAAGCTTTCTAGAGATTCTAATCGAAAATTAAATATTGCCTCTAATTTAGCAATTTCTTCTTTTGTACAGAAAAATTCGTTTGCCAGCAATGTCCGAAATCTTCCTAAGGCTTTTTCTGTTTGGAGGCTGGTTAATCCTAATGCACTGCGAAATCTATCTAAGTAAAGGTAGTGGCGGATTAATTATAACTGCTTCTCGATTAAAAATAAGACCAAAAATACGGGTATATGCTGCCGTATCAAAATTTCCCCACAATCAACTGATAATATTTGCTTGTCGGCAGCAGGGATACTGGCAGAATCAACAGCTATTTTTGCCACTTTCGATTTGGGGAGCATCCCACTTTTTATTTAGCGAGCAAAGATTAATCCATTAAGGTAAGCACAACGGTGAGCAATGACTTGAGG
>NZ_NTFS01000433.1 GCF_002289455.1 Brunnivagina elsteri CCALA 953 | reverse complement strand
TAGCATCTTCTTAATAAGTGGTGACGCAAAAATATTTATACATTCCGAAAATCTCAAACCCTCGTCATTGCGACGTAGGAAGCAATCGCAATATATAAACCTAGTCTATCTTGAGAACTGTAGTTTTCCATAAAGACCTTGAGATTGCTACCCTGCCGGTAAGCGCGTTAGCTATTTCTGTAAGTAGCCGAAGAAGCGCGTCTACCTTACGTCGCAATGACGTATTTGAATCGCTAAAAAACTCCGGGTTTCATCATGGACGAGGTTTATTTAATTTTGCCTAACGACTTACCAATTATTTTTCAATCCTCATCCTCATTTGTAAGTTTATAACCAGGAGGACATTTCTTCGGTTTTTTCTCTTTTGAATTAAAGGTAAGTCAGAAAGTTTGAATTATTTACTAACCAATCCTTGATTGGAGTAGTCTTTGTAACAGGCAAGAGTAAAGAATGTAGCAATCTCAATTGTACGTATTTTGGTAAGCGATCGCGTTCGTGGTGATGTTGGGATTTGTGCGATACCTTCGGTAAGCTCCGAAGTATCGCATTCCCTAACCCTGGCTCTGTTTTCTCACCTTTTTTTGCCACTTCTAGCGCAACCCGCATAAAATATTCATTAGGGACTTCCAACTAGAAAAAATCTCCAATTCTATTATGCTAGTGCGAGCTTTCCTGCTCGCTATTGACAAGCAGCTAGCTTTTCGGTTTGTCCAACGGAGATGCTACCCGTAGCGAGTACGCACTACACAATTGGGGAAATTATATTTTGGAAGTCACTTATCCATATATATATATTCTCAATTCCGACTCCCCAATATTATATGATGCTACTAAGTAGACAAAAAGCTGATTTCTACTTGAAAGACTTAGAAACACCAGCTGGTAAAATCATCAATTTAACAATTGCGGTGCTTGTTTTACTTTCATCAGGTATTTTTGTTGCTGAGACTTACAATATACCCCAGGAAATTCGTTTATATTTACGCGCAATTGATACCGCAATATTAATTACTTTTGCTATTGAATATGGATTACGTCTTTGGAGTGCCGAACAGAAAATTAAATATCTATTGAGTTTTCAATCAATTATTGACTTGATGGCAATTTTACCTTTTTTCTTAGGTGCTGTTGATATTAGTTATATTCGTCTACTGCGTTGGTTTAGAATTTTACGTTTGATTAGATTTATCGATCGCAAATATTTACTAGGTATTAGTAATGAAGATGGCGTAATTTTTGCCCGTATTCTCTTCACTTTATTCGCCATTCTTTTTATCTTTTCTGGTTTAATATATCAGGTAGAACATCCAGTAAATTCGGATAATTTTACTACTTTTTTAGATGCATTTTATTTTTCTGTTGTCACAATGACAACAGTAGGATTTGGTGATTTGACACCAACATCAGAGTTTGGACGTTTATTAACAGTGTTAATGATTTTAACAGGAATTGCGTTAGTACCTTGGCAAATAGGCGATTTAATTAAGCGTTTGGTAAAATCTGTTAATCAAATTGAGGCAGTTTGTAATGGTTGTGGTTTGGCTTTTCATGAGTCAGATGCACATTTTTGTAAAAGATGCGGAACTAAGTTGTGAAATTAGGTAATGGTTAATTGGTAATAGACATCCCCGAAAATGAATGTAGAGACGTAGTAATACGGAGGCAAGACAAGGGTCTTAGGTAACAAATAATTAAATTCGGTCGATGTCTACTAGGCATCTCTGGCAATGCGTTCCCAGCCAGAGACTGGGAACGAGATACGACACAAAAATGGTATGAGCCAAAAGCGTAAAAATTCCATCAAAGTCAACAGCCTAAACACGGAGTGGCTTCTGTAAGTATGTGAAGCACGTAATATAAGGGGAGGGTTATTTTATTTGGTGCAATCCGAGTACTTGTAGAGACAGGAAGTCTATCGGAGAGAAATTGATTTATTTCACCCAATTTTCCCTTTTCTCTTTTCCCTTTCCCCTTTTCCCCCTAATATATGTATGTCTTGATAAATGTATAAATATGCCTCAAATTTACGTAAACCCAGTTAGTGGAAATGATAGCGCTATCGGTAGCCAGCAAGCACCTTTGAAAACAATTACAAAGGCTTTACAGCAAGCATCTGCGGGTTTAAGCATTCAACTTGCAGACGGTACTTACAATATCCAAAGTGGTGAAAAATTCCCCTTATTAATTCCTGGGGGAGTAAATTTAGTTGGTAACGAAGCGAACAAAGGCAGCAGCATTATTATTGAAGGTAGCGGGGAATTCCTCAGTCGTACCTTTGCCCGTCAAAATGTGACAATTCTGATGGGAAGTGGTGCAGAATTGCGTGGTGTCAGTGTTACTAACTTGGGAACTCGTGGTACTGGAGTTTGGATTGAGTCAACTACACCTTTAGTTGCTAGTTGCACTTTAATTAAATGTAAGCGCGAAGGAATATTTATTACAGGTGAGGCTAACCCCTTAATCCGCGATAATATTTGTACAGAGAATGCCGCAAATGGAATTGCGATCGCAAAAAATGCTAAGGGTGATATTCGCAATAATCAATGCTTTAAAACGGGTTTTGGTATTGCTATTAGTGACACTTCATCACCAAATCTGACTGGTAATAATATCTACGAAAACCGCTCTGGGTTGGTTATTTCTGGTGATGCACGTCCCATATTACGGGCTAATATTAGCGAAAGAAATGTCCAAGATGGAGTAACTGTTATTGGCAATGCATCACCTGATATTGGTAGTACAAATAGTCCTGGTGGAAATATTTTCCGCAATAATGGACAATTCGATTTGCAAAACGCTGGTGCTAATAAACTAGTTTCTGTTGGGAACCAAGTTGAACCAGCAAAATGTAAAGGTAATATCGAATTTCTTGGTAATCAAGCACCATCCCCAACCCCAATACCATCCCCAAATCCAGTACCAACCCCAATACCATCCCCAAATCCAGTACCAAATCCAACACCAATACCAATACCAGTACCAACCCCAAATCCAATACCATCACCAAATCCAACACCAATACCAACACCAGAACCACCAGAACCAGAACCTATTCCAATTCCGGTTCCAGTACCAAATCCAGTACCAACACCAGTACCGAGCAAATTAACAGATATTAGCGGACATTGGGCAGAAGGATTTATCAAAGAATTGAATCGATTTGGAATAATTACAGGGTTTAAAGATAGGACATTCAAACCCGATGCAACCATGACAAGAGCGCAATATGCAGCATTAATTGTCAAAGCATTTAACCCGCAAGCAAAACGTCAAGGTACTAAATTTAAAGACGTTCCTGATAACTTCTGGGCAAACCAAGCAATTCAACAAGCTTACCAAGGGCAATTCCTTTCTGGATATCCTAATGGTAATTTCCGTCCAAATGAAAATATTCAAAGGGTGCAAATTATTGTATCTATTGTTAATGGATTAGGACTTACAGCAAGTGCAGTTAAATCATTAAAAAGCTTTGATGACCAAAGTAATATACCCGATTATGCAAAAAATGCAGTATTAATAGCTACTGATAAACGCATCATTGTTAATTACCCAAACATCAAGCAAATGAACCCAACTCGTGAAGCAACAAGGGCAGAAGTTGCGGCAATGGTGTATCAATCATTAGCAAATGCGGGACGTGTAGTAGCGATAAATTCACCTTATATTGCATGAATATTTAGAGACATTAAATATTTTGTTGCGAAATAGTTGAATAACCAAATATCTCAGAAAGCAGGTTTCTCCCCCACACAAAATCTCTATTAGTATGATAAAACCGAGAAACCCGCTTTCTCCCTAAACGCGAAAACCTGAATAATTTTTCGTTGCATTCAGTATGATTGTGATGGGAGAAACCTGGTTTCTATTGGTGTTGCATCGAAACTAGTCGTACTGAGTTAAAGAGAAACCCGGTTTCTGGAGCAAATAATCAGTTTTGTAGAAGTGCAGGAATCGCACTTGGAATTTTAGAATTGGCACATACTCCTACGTCCAATTAAATATCATCTGGTAAAATCCACTTGGGTGGTTCCATCATTTTCTTCATCCTTGCAGCTTCCGCTATTTCCAACATTTTATCCAAAGGAGTGTCTTCGATAAACTTGGATACGGCTTCACGATATTCTGTATTGGGGCAGTTTTCACCCAAAATACAACCATTGACGCAATCGACTTGGCAGTTAACTTGCTTGTGTTCCATAATAATTCTCCTCTCTTCTCTGGATTCGCGACTTTTAGAAGCAGTCGAGAATCGAACTGCTACTGAGCAAAAAGACTTGTGTTTCCTAAAGCTAATTTTAACTTGATTCGATCGTCACTTAAACATGCGATCGCATCATCTATCATTTTTCTCATCATCTCGTTATTGGTGACTTGATATTTTGTGAGAAATTCTTGAGGAGGAATGATTAATCGTTCTAAAGCTTCATCATTGGATGTAAATGGGTTTATTTCCCGTACAAAAGCGCTAACTACAACAATATAAGTTCATTCTTCGGGTTGGGAACCAAAATAATCAGATTCAATGATTCCTGTAATATACCTGAAACATCAACTATCAACCACAATATTTTCCTTTAAAACTGCATTCCGTTTGTTCAAAATCTGCAACACAACCAAACCCGATATCGTACTCAAAGCCACAGCAATCCAAGTATATTTTGCCACAGCATGGGATTGATCGATTAACCAACCACCAATAATTGGACCAATTACATATCCAATTGCCCAACATTGATATGCGATCGCGGTATAAGCTCCTCGTAAATTGGCTGGTGCAAGTTCGGAAATCCAAGCGGAGGATGTAGGTTTATAAATAATGCTAGCTATGGCAAAAACCGCAAATATACCCAACTGATAAGCTTGAGTTGTATTGCTCCCCATGCCACTAAAATCACCCAAAATCGACACCAAGAGAAAACCAATTCCCCAAATTGCCATTGAAATCATCAGTGAATTTAAGTAACTCAGTTTGGCAATAAATCGAACCACGGGAACTTGTAACAACGCTCCTAAACCCACATAACCCCAGGTAAACAAGTTTGCGACAACCGTATCCGATGTTCCCCCAAAGTTAACAAAATACAGTGGTAAAGTCCCACCAGATAAAGCAATATAGGTAATAAATAAAGTATTCACCAACAAATAAATTAGCAATCGGGAATCAGTCAAAGCTGTTTTCCAACCCTTTTGCGTTTCCTGATGCGAGTAAATATATTATCTGAAGTCATTTTTAAATTGATCGGAATATCATTATTTATATATATAAT
>NZ_NTFS01000432.1 GCF_002289455.1 Brunnivagina elsteri CCALA 953 | reverse complement strand
GATATATGTTGCTGTAAATATCGTTAGTCAGGATACAATCTCAAGATAGCCAAAATAAATGTATCGATTTGTGGTTTGATAATTTTGGTATAAGCCAGTCGCTGCATTGACTTGAGCCTAATCTCCGTTCCCAAATCCATGATTACGCATTCTAACTTAGAACAAGCATTAAAATTTTACTTCGGTTACGACAATTTCCGTCCTGGACAGAGGCAGATAATCGAAATAGCTCTGGAAAATCGGGATATGTTGGTGGTAATGCCAACGGGAGGAGGAAAATCATTGTGCTTTCAACTACCAGCATTGGTAAAAAAAGGCATAACAGTGGTTGTATCACCTTTGATAGCATTAATGCAAGACCAAGTAGATGCATTGCGAAAAAACGGGATTGCGGCGACATTTTTGAATAGCAGCTTGAATAGTTATAAAGTGCGATCGCGGGAACAAGCCATACTCGAAGGTAAGATTAGGTTACTGTATGTTGCTCCCGAACGGTTGATGAGCGAACGATTTTTGCCGTTTCTCGATTTAGTTCACCATCAAGTCGGGGTTTCCAGCTTTGCCATCGATGAAGCACACTGCGTCTCGGAATGGGGACACGACTTTCGACCAGAATACCGTCAATTGCGATCGCTGCGATCGCGCTTTAATAATGTTCCCGTACTAGCACTGACAGCAACCGCTACAGATAGGGTACGTGCAGATATTATCGAACAGTTGGGATTAAAGCAACCCAACATTCATATTGCCAGTTTCAACCGCGAAAATCTCTATTACGAAGTTCGTCCCAAAACCAAAAATTCCTATGCAGAATTATTAGAATTGGTTCGGGAAAATGACAGTTCAACTATTATTTATTGTCTGACTCGCAAACAAGTCGATGAACTGACACTGAAACTTCAACATGACAAAGTATTAGCTTTAGCCTATCACGCAGGTTTAAACGACGAGGAACGCAGCACTAATCAAACAAGGTTTATTCGGGATGATGTGCGAGTGATGGTAGCAACGGTTGCTTTCGGAATGGGGATTAATAAACCTGATGTTCGGCTAGTTATTCATTATAATTTACCGCGAAATATTGAAAGTTATTATCAAGAATCTGGACGTGCGGGAAGGGATGGGGAACAGTCGAGATGTACCCTATTTTTAAGCTTTGGCGATGTGAAAACAATTGAATGGAGCATTAACCAAAAAACCGACGAACAAGAACAAAAAATCGCACGACAGCAACTTAGGCAAACAATAGATTATGCCGAAAGTACTCTTTGTCGTCGGACAATTCAACTTGGTTATTTTGGCGAACAATTTGATGGTAATTGCGGTAATTGTGATAATTGTCGCTATCCAAAACCGACTCAAGATTGGACAGTGGAAGCAATGAAGTTTCTGTCATGTATTGCCAGAACGAAAGAGAAATTTGGGATGAACCACATTATTGATATTTTGCGTGGTGGCAAAACCGAAAAAATCAAACAATATGACCACGAACAATTATCTACATACGGTATTGGGAAAGATAGAACTGCCGATGAATGGAAAATGTTAGGACGTTGTTTATTACAACAAAGATTACTTGAGCAAGGTACAGACGGCTATTTTGTCTTGAAGTTAAATGCTGCAAGTTGGGAAATAATGCGTCGTCAGCGTCAAGTTGCGATCGCAGTTCCTGTTGTCCAGAAAGCTAGTATTAAAGAGACTAGTATCAATACTATTGAAGGTGAGATGTTAATGCAAAAATTGCGGGTTTTGCGTAAGACTTTAGCCGATATTCAAGGTGTTGCCCCATATATTATTTTCTCTGATGCTACTTTAAAATCAATGGCACATATTCGTCCACAAACTAAAGCGGATTTGAGTAAAATTTCTGGTGTTGGTAGTAGGAAATTAGCTGAGTATGGTGATAACTTTTTATCTGCAATACGCAATTTTTGCCAAGAAAATAATTTAACAACTCAAAAAGTTGAAGCTAAACCCGTACCTGTTGATAATTCACCTTCTTCTACAGAATTAACAACATTAAAGCTATATCAACAAGGGATGAGTGTTGATGAAATTGCCCTAGAAAGAAGTATTCGCTCGACAACGGTAATCCGTCATTTATCTGATTTGATTGAGAAAAATGAGGCAATTGATATTAACTTATTAGTGCCTGCCAATAAACAACAAGTGATTTGGAAAGTCTTGGATACGCTTGGTGATGTTGCTCTGACACCAATTAAAGAATATTTAGGTAATGATTATAGTTTTGACGAAATTAGGATAGTTCGAGGTGTGTGGCGAAATAAAAGCAAGAAATGAGATAATTTAGAGATGCTTCACTGCAATATTTTTCAATTCATTTTTATCAGAATTGATAACTTTCTTGTTTGTAGTGAACTATAAGAGCCTTGCAGAAAATAAAATATCTGAATTCTACAATCATTAATCATATCATTTGTAAGGGCGGGAAAACCCTGCCCCTACAGTTTATTTATGAGATTTTACATAAACATTGAATAAATATAAATATTCACTCCAGTAAATATACTCAATGTTAAATTAATGGTCATTGATAGAATACTGTAAAGTATTTAATACCTAAAAACTTTAAATAAATAACTAATTAATTCAAATAAGAAAATGACGAAAATTATTGGTATAGATAACATGACTGTAGAGGAAGTCAACAAAGAACTATCTCATGGTGGTAAATTTGTTGTTTTTCCCTATTGCTTCTCGATAGTTATACTGACTTTTAAACGTAGCTCAGATATTCACTTCATTAAAGCAGGAGAACCCACCTTTAGTAAAAACATCCAATTCATCCTAATTTCACTTTTCTTGGGTTGGTGGGGTATTCCTTGGGGAATTATATATACTATTCAATGCTTAATTGATAATTTCAGAGGTGGGAAAAATATCACCGAACAGGTAATTTCAGCACTCAGAGAAAGTTAATTTTTATCAATTTATTAATATCAATTGGGAATCTGAATTCAAGAAAATATAACAGTTTTTTGTATAGATTGATGTTGGGTTACGCAAAGCCTCCAACGTCTTTTTTGTGAAAATTGAACAATGAAATGGAGATGCGATAGGCAAAAATCCCACATTCTTAATATCGCATCTCCAGATAAAATTACTGTAACTTCACAACTTGACGTAGCAACATTACGCGACGTGCGTCAACTAATTGGGCAAAGAAGCCACGTTCGCTTAATGATTGGAGTGTGGTTTGGGCATCTCTGGAATTAGTTGTAAAAACAGCTAGTAAATAAGGACGTTGTGCGTAGGAAACAAAGCCAATGTCACCACCAACAACTTGCTGCACTTGTTTAGCGACATCAGGATTGTTAAAATAATCGACTAATACGGCATATCCCTGACCAAGTGCTTGCGGTTTAAAATTGGCTGGTTTGGCAACTGGTGCATCCTGAGGTCTGGTAGTAATAATTGCAGATAAACCCGCAGAATCACGTATGAATCTTGCCCAACGATTAGCGTCGTCAAGTTTAGCAAAACCACCAATGCGCGTTACAGTATCATTGAGATATCTACAAACACTGGTGTTAGTGTCGTTCGGCAAAACCCGGCGTAACTGGTTTTGATTATCAGTACTTGGACTAACAATCAATAGAAGGTATTCACCAGCGTTAGGAGCTCGGCAAGTGGGAATTTTCTGTTGAGCGATCGCGGAATTTGTGCTACCTAACAGAGATACAATCGCGATCGCAATTGCACTAGATACAGTCTGAAGTCTCTCCACCACAGTTGAATACATAAATTGCTTCTTTTACAAGATTCCCCGAAATAGATTTTGTTCCCAAAATTTGAGAAATAGGTATTAAGTAATTCCCAATTTCCCATTCCCTTTTTATAGACTGACTAGTGATGCCAAAGGTTCTGTGATTGACTCAGAAGGTGCTTCAAATTCCCCTGTAATCACATATTCTAAACGCAACTTCAACCAGATAATAAACTGCTGATTGGTCGAAATCACTGCCGCACATGGTTGAGGACATTTACCCTTAATTGTTTGCATTTGCGGAGCTTCCAGGAAAGCAGGTTGCTTCACCAGCCAAAAATCAATTTCTTTTTCTTGTTCGTGGTAATAACGAGTTCGTTCCTTGAGAACCTCCTCAAAGGGTTCTTCTTCGAGTAAAAAGCGCTGGCTTGCTAAAACGTAATAGTATGTTGTCATTGTCAATTTCCCATAGCTCTATTGAATCTTCTATCCAATAATTTAAGGGCACAGTGACACCAACTGTACCCCTATTTATCAATTCTTTTTGAATCGGTTAAAAAGCGATCGCAATGGATTACTCAATGGATTACTCAACTGATTAAACGGACAACCACTCTTATTAGTAGTATCATCAGTTACTTTACCTCCAGCTGTTAACCTTGTCAAAAACAAGGAATTATCGAAATAGTGTTCCATTGAGATAATCTTTAAATCATCGGTGACTCGTGCTATGCTCATGCCGATAATCTCCACTGTTTCACCAGTGGGGGCAAAATCCTTGTATTTTCCTCGGAAATGTCCCCAATGTCTCCATTTAAATGTAACAGTCGGAGGTCCCGAATATACTTCCAATAATTCCCAAGGGAAACCTTGGGGAAAAGCACTATGGAATGTTTTGTGGGACGATTCAAAGCTTTCCTCAGATGACTTGTAATGTTCTGAATCTGCCATGAAGGTATTGTACGTACCCTTTGCTCCCAATTCGACAGCATCAAATTCGCGATCGCCATTTGTACTGACACGAAATTTATCTTGTACTACTGATAGCCATTGTTGGGGATTTGTCTTGAAGGATACTTCCATTTCAAAGGTTCTCACCAAGTTTTGAACTATGGATTCTAGGGAACCTTCAACGTGATTGCATATACTTTCTTTGGCTAAGTTTTCGTTGCCACGGGAATAATCCGGTGGGGAACCAGTACGCCAATCAATGTTAGCCTGTCTGTTGTACCCAATTACCGTATCTCGGTGTTGTACCCAAAGCGGGAGACTATTGCTTTCTGTTGCACTCATAAAACCTCTGGAAGTTAAAATGTCGGTTTTTTGAGATTCCGCAGTTAAAACCCCTCTAGTTAAGTTAGGAGTTGGGAGTTGGGAGTTGGGAGTTGGGAGTTGGGAATCAGGAATCAGGAATCAGGAATCAGAATTTTTTGATCCGTAATGCCTAATGCCCAATCCCCAATCCCCAATCCCCAATCCCCAATCCCCAAAATTAAAATTCCCCACGCATTGACATTTTCATTTCTCGCACAGCTCGTTCTATTCCCACTAAAGCCGCTCGA
>NZ_NTFS01000431.1 GCF_002289455.1 Brunnivagina elsteri CCALA 953 | reverse complement strand
AATCTAAATTATTATAATTGTTGTGGGGTGGGCATCCCTGCCTGCCCTAATATATAATTTAGGTGCTTTTTAGCTTATCCAATACACTGACCTAACCCCCCAACCCCTTCCCTTGTAGGGAAGGGGAGTAAGATAAATGTATTTTACTCATCTGAAAACTGCTATAATATTGATGTTTATGCGACGCTAAAGAACTGAGCGACTAAAGGTAATAACTTGCCACAAGTTTTTACCAGTTCTACTGTTGATGGTAAATCGGCAATTGTACCTTTGAGAAACTTCAGAGAATTTTTAACTACCTTTTGTATTCCGCTATCTTCGGGTTTTTGCCCAGCTTCGGCAATTGTTTGTAATTGCTTTAATGCTTCTTCTTTATCTTCATTGCTTAAATTTGTATCTGTTTCAATTGCAGTTTGCAGTTGTTTGAGTAACTCTTTAATTCCTGGTTCTTGAGATGCTTCTGAGTCGGGTAATTGATTAATTGTATTGGTGACATTACCGCTAATAGCACCCAGTACAACACCTGTCATTGTTTGGTTTTCACCAGCAGCAGCAATACCGCTAATATTAGCTTGAGTTCCGCTAATGCTAACGTTGCCTTTATTTTGTTGGGACATATTAAAATCTCCTTGGGTTTGATAGGTTTCTACGTAAAACTTAGGTTGATGAATGGCATTATGAAGTAAATTTTCTAAGCTATGAATGCGTTCATCTTTTTCTTTAATCCCAATTAATAGTGTTTGCATATCACTATAAGGTAAAGATTTAATTTTACTATAGGTTTTAAAATATTCATGATATAGTTCCGACCGATTTACACCTCCAGCAACAACAGCTTGAAGACGAACTTTTTCATGTCCTCAACCTTCCAAAGAAACAACTTCTAAGGCAGCTTCAGGGTAATTATCAGCTAATTGGGTAATTGCGATCGCAGCAGCAGTTGGGTCGATTCCTTCATAGTGAAATAAGTCTAATGTTTTGAATTTGCTTGCTACTTTCCGAGGGTCTATATTTTGAGTTTGATATAAGTCGAGTGTTTTAATAATTGGGGCAATAAAATCAGCAAAATCTCCTTCTTTGAAAGCTTCATTTTTATTATCTGGTTTGCGACAGGGGTCAGGATCATCTTTTGTGGGTAATCGCATATAAATATATTCGCACTCAATCGATTCGAGTTGAGTATCGGTAGAAATTCCCCAATTTTGAATATAAGCTCCCGTTAAATAAGCATGATTTAAATTAGTTTGATATAACTGCGATCGCGCTAGTTTTGCACCTGATAAATTGGCATATTCTAAATTAGCTAAACTCAAATCACTACTAACAAAGCTGGCATTTTGGAGGTTGGCATTTTGGAGATTTAATCCCCGTAAATCTAAATAATCAAAGTTTGTATCTCGACCATCTTTAGTAGTTATAAGTTGTCGGATTCTCGCATCTTTTAAATATGTATTATCAATACGTGCTTGGTCTAAATGTCGGGCTTCAACCCAACAAGTGCGGGTTAAAATAGCATTGCGAAAATCTACACTTTTGAGCGTTGCTTGGGTAAAATTAGCATCAGTTAAATCTGCATTATAAAATTTCGTTCCACCTTGGCAGACAATCCCAACAGCCAAAACTTTAATCAGCGCATATTTTTGATTACCCGATATTGCTTGCCAACCAACATAAGCACCCAAAGTAATTGCCGCTAAACCGACTATCCAAGAAACAAAGTAAGCTGAAGGTTGCGATCGCACTCCCAACAATGCACCTAAGAGAATCCCAAATAATGCCATGAATATAATGATAAATCGCACTTTTGGTAAAGTCATAATTCTTGCGATCGCAATTGCTAAAGCCATATTTACTAGTCCAGCTAAGGAACCAGCTAAACCGATGACTGTAAATACAGCACCAACAATTAGGGAGTCGATAAGTTGACTTTCTGTTTCTGGTAAAAAAGCGAGTATAGCAATTAGGAAAGCAGCAATAACTTCGGATAAGATTGCTAGTGTGCTGCCCAAACCCTGCCAAAAAATTATAATTAAAAAGCTAATTAAAGAAATTAAAGAAATAATTCCAAATGTTGTATGTCCGTAAGTTCTGCCGCTTAATAAATCTCCGATAAAAGCACCAGCATAACCCGCAATTAATCCGGCAAATAAAGATATGATTAAAGATAAAATAATTAAACCGACTGTCCAAATTATCGGTAAACCTGCTTTTGCATTGGAAAAATTTGTACCGACAAGTATTGCACTGGAAAAGTTTGCACCGCGAATATCAGCATTGCTAAAATCTTCACCAGTTAGGTTTTTTCCTCGGAAGTCAACATTTTGGAAATTTTTCTGGCAAACTTTATCTACCATGTCGATTTACCCGTTTGTTACATTTTTCTTTCTCAAAGTCTCGAATACATATATTAATACAGGGATATTACGTACAATTATGCAAAATTAGATAATTTGTTTCTTCATTACTTGTTATGCTAAAAACGCTTATAAAATAGCTCAAATTCTTTGCTGGACAAGAAAGATAGCTTTTGAACTTGGATTTTGAACATTTGGAACAAAATCAAGCTTAGAACTGCCCGAAAGCTTGCTATTAAAGGAAAATTCCGAATTATTGTTTCAAATTCAGCATAACACCTACGGAAGAGCCGATAATTTTTTAATTAAAAATTTTGGTGTTGCAGGTTTGAGCTAATGAATTTGTTTCACGCAGAGGCGCAGAGTCGCGGAGAATAGAAGTTAAGATTATTGATCTGTTTTGATTTCATATTTCAATTAAGCAATATCAAAGTTCATTTATCCGCATTTCCATTTGAAAATAGTACGCAGTGCTGGAAATCGACACATCAAAGGTGGTTTTGACTGTGTAAGTAATCCTGTTCTTATTGTTCCTGCTTTTGCTATAACTGTAACATTACTAACACCAACATTACCAAACTCCATAATTCCCACTAATGCTCTTGTCGCAGCAGAACGAACATTTATATTTTCATCTTTGACAGTATCATTCAAAGCAGGAATAGCGTCTTTTGCATCAAAACCAATCTCAGCTAAAGCATTTGCAGCTTGACAACGAATATACCAATCCTTATCTTTGAGAGCAGTAATCAGTGTGGGAACACCTTTTTTACCAAATTTCGATAATGCGAAAATTGCAGAAGTGCGAACATCCCAACGTGTTTCTTTTGATAGTAAATCACTCAATGGTGATATTGCATCTGGTGAACCAATTTCTCCAAGTGCAGTAATCACCATAATCCGAACTTGCTTATTTTGATTTTTCAAAGCTTTAATTAATTCTGGAACTGCTTTGTCTTTACAAGCAACTAGCGCATTGTAAATAGATTGTTCTCCATTGCTAAGTTTTTGGACATAGTTTTTAATTTCGACTTCGCTACACTGCATCTGAGTTGATGGATTTTGAGCAAAGGTTTCGGTAGTGACGATAAAAAGTGAGATTATCCCACTCAATACCATTAAAACTAAAAAAATACCACCTCGATACTGATATTGCTGTCCACGCATGATTTACCTCCCAGAAAAATATTTACCCTCAGAAAATGCGTGGTGGGTTTTGAAAAAAGTTTAGATAATCATAGCTAACTACAAATGATAGTCGTAATATTACTGATTTTGTTTCAGATATATTTTTTACTTTTTCTTCTCAAAAAGGATAATTCTACTTCGGACATTTCCACCAAAGTAAAGCTCTAATCGCAGGTATTTTACACATTGGACGTGGTTTCTTAATAGCGCTAGCTGTGAATTTACCAATTGAAGTGGTGTCTGCTTGCAAGGTAGCGCAGGAGGAAAATCGGAGAGAGCTTGGAAGTTTAAAATCGCTCATTTTCCTTTTTCGCACAATTAAAGCAACTGTTTTTTGATATTTTTTGAGTACAGAATTTGCTTGCTGAGATTGGGAATTTGAAAGGGATATAACTGCTACATAACGAACTCGTATATCTTCCTTATTATCTAAGATAACTCTCGTTAATATTGGTATCGCATAACTATAACTAGTCATTTGTCCAAATAATGCGATCGCACCAACTCTAACTTTCCAATCTTTATCTTTTAAAGCTGTATTCAATTCAGGAATTATATCTGTATTTATGTCTTTTAAAGCGAAATAAAAACTATAAGGACAAACATCTGACTCTTCAACAAATGACTTACCAAAAGTCCGAATCATTGCAGGAACAGATGATTTCGCATTGGAATGCATTTTGCCCAGAACTACCGCAGCATACAAACGACTTTTCCAACTTCCAGTGTTCAAAGTTTTTATCAACCCAGGAAGTGCAGGTTTGCCAATTTTCACAAGTGCATTTATAGCTGCTGTCTGCACATCCTCATCTTTGTCTTCAAGTGCTGTAATTAATGATAGAACAGCACGTTTGCGAATTTTACCCAGTGCATCCACAGTAATTAGTCGCACTTCTACACTTTTATCTTTGAGCGCTATCTTTAAAGCTGGAACTGCTAGTGCTGCTGGAATCCCAATTTCTCCAAGTGCTGCGATCGCAATAACACGAGTACTCTCATCGGGATTATCTATAGTGTTAATTAAAGCGGGAACTGATTGAGAACGACATGCTACCAATGCATCAAAATCAGATGTTTCCCCTTTACCGAGTTGTTGAATATATTTTTTTATCTCTACTTCGCTACATTGCTGCGACTGAGTTGATGGAGTTTGAGCTAGTGCTTCGATATTAACTAAGGTGGTTGTTACAGTCGAAGATAGCAGTAAAGATAATATCCAAATAGATGTTGATTTACGCATGACACAACTCCTTGGGCAAAATAATCACTTCGCAAGATGTCTGGAGAATACATCTTACTTTCGTAGTTACACGTACATGGTATACAAAAGCAAGTCGTATTATTCCGGATATTTAACTACGGATATTTTTAAGGGAGCAAAACCCAGTGGAGCGAAAGATTGAATAAAGCTTTCAATGCTGAGTTAAGAAAGCAGTAACCCACCTGAGTATAGAAAAACGGTTTCTAAGATATTAATTGAGGAATATAAAATTAACTTGATTCTTCAGTATTCTTAAATTGATTCAATAACCTTTTTCCATGTACGACTGCTGCAATAATCACAGTCTCATCTTGAATTTGATAAATAATTCGATAACTATACGCAAAAACTTCCCTAATGCTATCTTCTTTAAATTCAGGAACAATTCGACCTAAAAGGAGAAAATTGCTTAAGGTTCTGGTGGAATCAAGTATCTTTTCAATTACTGCTCCCGAAATGGTATTACTTGGTAAAGCATCTACTTGTATTATGA
>NZ_NTFS01000430.1 GCF_002289455.1 Brunnivagina elsteri CCALA 953 | reverse complement strand
GCTGGTAACAAAATAACCAGTTTTAAATTGCTAGAACCCTTGATTTTTAAGGTGTTTTAGGGGATGAATCAGCCCTGGGGGGCAGGGGGGTGGGGTTTAGGACAATTCGAGTACTTCTGTGTACTTTTGTGTACTTCTGTGTACACTGTAACCACGCTCTGGAGAGAATCCATACCAAGAGGCAAAGCCTCTTTTTTTATGCTCAGGTAAAGCATGTATAATATACAGCCATCTCAACTAATTCTAAAATGATTAATATCTCATCAGGTTTTCGCCGCAATCGGCTTGCATTTGCCTTAATATTCATACTATTTATCTTTTTCCAATTTGCTACCACCAGTTGTAATTCTAGTAACTTCAAAACCAAAGCTGCCCAAACATCACAATGGATTACTAGCACATTAGGCGACCCCAAAACATTTAATTTTGCTCTGAATGAAGAATTTCCCAACGTTTTTTTATTTACCGCAGAAGGTTTAACAACTATTAATGGAATTACCCGAAAAATTGAACCTGCATTAGCTGAATCTTGGCAAATTTCTGATGATAAAAAACAGATAACTTTCACCCTGCGGGACAAGTTAAAATGGTCGGATGGTCAGCCTTTGACAGCAGATGATGTAGTCTTTACTTACAAAGATATTGCGTTTAATAAAGATATTCCCACAAGCTGGCAAGATACACTCAAAATCGGCAAAAGTCGCGCTTTCCCAGAAATTAAAAAAATTGATAATCTTCGTGTTCAATTTACATTTCCCGAACCATTTGCGCCATTTTTATTTTCCAGTACAGGTTCCCCCGATGGTGTGGGAATTTTGCCAAAACATATATTAGAGAAAACGACTAAAACAAAAGATAAAAATGGCAATCCATTATTTTTATCGACTTGGGGAACTAATACAAATCCTCAAGAAATAGTGGTCAATGGAGCATACATGATCGACAGATATATTCCCAGTCAAAGGATTATATTTCGACGTAATCCTTACTATTGGCGTAAAGACGAAAAAGGTAAACAATTACCTTATGTAGAAAAAATTATTTGGGAAATTATTGAATCTACAGATACAGGAGTACTTCAGTTTCGTTCAGGTGGTTTAGATACTCTGACTGTGTCACCAGAAAATTTTTCCTTATTAAAGAATGAAGAAAAGCGTGGTAATTTTAAAGTTTATAATGGAGGAGCAGCATTTACTAAAAGCTTTATTTCTTTTAATTTAAATACAGGCAAAAGGAAGAATGGACAACCACTAGTTGACCCAATTAAGTCCCGTTGGTTTAATAATGTTAATTTTCGGCGTGCAGTTGCCCATGCAATTGACCGTAAAACAATGATAAATAATGTTTTGCGAGGTTTGGGAGAATTACATAATTCACCAATTGATATTCAAAGTCCCTATTATTTATCGCCGGAAAAAGGTTTAAAAGTATATGAATATAATCAAGAGAAAGCTAGAAAACTACTTTTAAATTCTGGTTTTAAATATGATGCCAAAAATCAGTTATTTGACGCGGAAGGTAATCGCGTTAGTTTTACTTTAATGACTAACGTTGAAAACAAAACTCGCGTAACGATGGCAGCACAAATTAAGACAGATTTAGAAAGAATAGGTATTAAAGTCAATTTCCAACCAATTTCTTTTAACACCATTGTCGGTAAGCTGAATGAAACATTAGACTGGGAATGTTACTTACTTGGCTTTACTGGTTCCTTAGAACCCAATGATGGTGCTAACAAATGGTCTCCAGATGGCAATTCTCATTCTTTTAACCAACAACCACAAAGGGGACAGGAACAATTAATTGATAGAAAAGTGGGTGATTGGGAAGAAGAGATTGGACGTTTGTATATTGAAGCTGCACAGGAATTAGATGATAATAAACGTAAGGAAATTTACGGGAAGACGCAGCAAATAACTCAAGAATATTTACCTGAGATTTATTTGGTGACACCTTTATCATTAGTTGCCATCAGAAATAGAATTCAAAATGTCAAATTCTCTGCATTAGGTTCTCAAGGTGGAACTTTGTGGAATAAATATGAATTGAAGGTGCAAGAATAGATAATGGAAATTGGGTATTGGGAAATATTTATTAATCATTAACCAATACCTATTAGCCATTAACTATTCTATTAGGGACTTCCAGAAAATAAAATAACCCAACCATCGATTTATCACCATATCATCTAAACGGGTGGGGAGACCCCACCCCTACAAGAATTTGGGACAATTTATTTCTTGATGTTCCCTTAACCAAATAAAATATGACAAATGACGAAAACTTAAGACATTTACTTGAATCTGTCGCTAAAGGAAATATATCGAGCGATCGCGCATTTGAAAAACTCAAAAATCTGGCTTATGAACCCGTAGGAGAATTTGCCAAAATAGATTGCGATCGCGAATTAAGAACGGGTTTCCCTGAGGTTATCTGGGGGCAAGGCAAAACCCCTGAACAAATTACCCAAATCATGCAAATGATGCGCGAAAAAAACCCCGTAGTTATGGCAACGCGCATCAATCCAGATGTATATAGTTTACTGCAACCGAAAGTTCGTGGTTTGCAGTATTACGAATTAGCCAGGATTTGCGCCATTTCTCCCCAAAAAATAGAACCGAAATATTACGGTACTATTAGTATAATTTCTGCTGGAACTGCCGATTTACCGATTGCCGAGGAAGCTGCCGTCACTGCGGAACTTTGTGGATTTAAAGTCCAACGACTTTGGGATGTGGGGGTTGCAGGAATCCATCGTTTACTTAACAACCGTCACGTAATCGAATCGGCATCAGTGTTAATTGTTGTCGCTGGTATGGAAGGAGCGCTTCCGAGTGTTGTCGCAGGTTTGGCTGATTGTCCCGTAATTGCCGTACCTACGAGCATTGGTTATGGTGCTAGTTTTGGTGGACTTGCACCACTTTTAACGATGCTGAATTCCTGTGCGGCTGGTATTGGTGTTGTCAACATTGATAATGGTTTTGGTGCGGCTGTATTGGCAGGACAAATTTTGCGAACAGCCGAGAAATTGCGGTTGGCATCATCACAGGAGTGGGGTTAAGACTGTGGTGCAAACCGTAAATTCATGTTTAATCAAGTTTAAAATTATGCATTTTTTAATAAAATACTGGATGCCTTTAGCAGCATTTACTTTGAGCTTTTTACTCACGATTGGGATTTCTACGTAGGAATAAGAGAGCGGGAAATAGAGAATTAAGAAAAATTCATAATTATTAATGCCCATTAATTAACCCTCAATCCCAATTCTCTGGACATTCTCCGCAAATTAAGGTTATGACATTAAGGTTATCTTCTTGACTTCTGTCTTCAGGATTTACACTTAATTTCCGATGATTTGCGTATAATTGCCAGTTTTGGCTTTTAACTGTCAATCAATTGTTTTTAACCTATTATTTTGAGGCAATATGGAATTAATTAGCGATTGGGTAAGCAATGTTGATTTGACTGTCTTTGCCCAAACAATTAATGACCCGAATATTCTAGGTCAGATGCAAAAGTCGTTTTCGCATTTTGTACAGACTGGTCAAGCTTGGGCACTGTTGATTGGTCTGGTTATTGGCTATATGATTCGGAATCTAACTAGTTATGGCTAAAGAAAAGTTAGGAGTTAAGAGTCAAGAGTTAGAAGTTAGATTTTAACTCTGTTTCAGATCATAATCTAAAACCCATAATCCAAAACTCTTAATTCACAACTCCTAATTCCTAATTCCTAATTTCTAAATATATCTTCCCCAACTTCAGCATCTATGACTCAGCAACAAACTTGGAGCCAGCGATTTGAATCTGCACTCCATCCTGCGATCGCACGCTTTAATGCAAGTATTAATTTTGATATTCAATTAATCGAATACGATATTACTGGTTCCCAAGCTCATGCAAAAATGCTTGCTCATACTGGTATTATTTCCACTGAAGAAGGCGAAAAACTTGTTTCCGGGCTAGAAAAAATCCGTCAAGAATATCGTCAAGGTGACTTTAATCCCGGTGTTGACGCGGAAGATGTCCATTTTGCAGTCGAGAAAAGACTTACGGAAATACTCGGAGACGTGGCAAAAAAATTACACACAGCCCGTTCCCGTAACGACCAAGTAGGTACTGATACCCGTCTTTATCTCCGCGACCAAATTCAGCAAATTCGCCACCTAATCCGGGATTTTCAAGGGGTTTTAGTCGAGATTGCTGAGGAAAATATTGAAACCCTGATTCCTGGCTATACCCACTTACAACGCGCTCAACCCCTGAGTTTGGCACATCATTTACTTGCGTATTTCCAAATGACCCAGCGCGATTGGGAACGGTTGGGGGATGTGCTGCGACGGGTAAATATTTCGCCCTTGGGTTGTGGTGCTTTGGCGGGAACGACTTTCCCCATCGATCGCCACTATAGTGCTAAATTATTGGACTTTGACGCAGTTTACGAAAATAGCCTCGATGGTGTGAGCGATCGCGATTTTGCCATAGAATTTCTCGCAGCAGCCAGCTTAATCATGGTTCATCTCAGCCGTCTCTCGGAAGAGGTGATTTTTTGGGCAAGTGAAGAATTTCGCTTTGTCATCCTCAAAGATAGCTGTGCCACAGGTTCTAGCATCATGCCCCAAAAGAAAAACCCCGACGTACCAGAACTGGTGCGGGGAAAAACAGGTCGTGTATTCGGTCATCTCCAAGCGCTATTAGTAATGATGAAGGGATTACCCCTGGCATACAACAAGGACTTACAAGAAGATAAAGAAGCTTTATTCGATAGCGTCAATACAGTCAAAGCTTGTCTGGAAGCAATGACAATTCTCTTACACGAAGGTTTGGAATTTCGGACTCAACGCTTGGCTGAAGCAGTTTGCGAGGACTTTTCCAACGCTACTGATGTCGCCGATTATCTCGCTGCCAAGGGTATCCCATTTCGGGAAGCTTACAATCTCGTCGGCAAAGTCGTAAAAACTTGTATCGCTTCTAAAAAACTTCTCAAAGATTTGAGCTTAGATGAGTGGAAACAACTACATACCGCCTTTGAAGCAGATATTTACGAAGCAATTTCGCCCCGACAAGTAGTTGCTGCTCGTAATAGCTACGGAGGTACTGGTTTTGCTCAAATTAGCAAAGCATTAACCCGTGCCCGTTCTCAAATGACTACTCATACCAATTACTTGTGAAACTGCACACTATTTAGACCCCTCCAAACCTCCCCTTAGCAAGGGGAGGTGCCACAGGCGGTGAGGTTCTTTATATGCATTTTCATATTAAAATGGCATCAGATTTAAAGAAAGAATAAAACGCAATTTAGGG
>NZ_NTFS01000043.1 GCF_002289455.1 Brunnivagina elsteri CCALA 953 | reverse complement strand
TTATATACAACATAGGCAAAATATTCTACGCCACGTTTTTTTCTTTTCCCTTTTCTATATTTACAAACAATCCATAAATCAAAAGTGACATCATCGTCTTTACCTCTGCTCATTGTATAAGTTGTTTTATAGCTACTTTTTCCTTTTAAAAATTGTTTTATCCCTTTTTTCTTTCCTCTTCTAATTGCTGGCATTATAAAAGGAATGTTTAAAGCTTTCAGCCATCTAATAACAGGAACATTAAAGAAACCTCTATCTAAATAAAGGCTCTTTATATCTATCTTTAAATTACTAATTTCAGCTAGTAAATAGGTAATTATAGCGACACTTGTATCACACCAACGAACTCCTCTAACAGCCAATGTTACCCTTTTATTTTTTGTTATTATGTATAGAGTTGCGTAAGCGCGAAGCTCGCCACAGGGATACTCCCCGTGGCAGACTTCGCGTAAAAAGAACAAGTCCCAAGTTTAGCTTCACTTCTATAGATGTATTCTTTTTCGTTTTCGTCTGGTTGACCATAGTAGGGAATCAAATTTAAGTCAATTGCTATTTTATGACGACCTTTTTTAATTCGATGAGGTATCCGACTTTTTAAAGCTTGGTTAATTTGACTTTCAAGCTGCTCAAAATTATTGATTTTATCCAAGTGATACCTAATATCATTACCAGATGGGCTTTGATTTAAAATTTTGCTTGTATTTTCAATGCTATCCCCAATACTTGCCGCTCTTACTAAAATCTCAAATAGATTTTTTTGATTAAAAGCTCCTTGGGTTTGAATCGTAAAATTTTCAGTTAAACAATCCAGAACTTCATCCAATGTTTCCTGGTCTGTGAGAGCTAGTTTTTCTGATATCATTGTATTAAAAGAATGAATGGCACCCGTAATTTAATTTAATTCAAGGCGACGTAAATCCCATAATTTTTTTGTAAAAATAAATATTTTAATTTAATAAAAATTATTTTTTTTGATATCATACTGTGATACAGGTTCTAAAATGCAATTCCTAAAAACTTTATCCATTATTTATTTTTAAATATAAAAATAACTTATGAATTAAGTGTATAAAGTTACTTAACTATACTTAGTGATTGAATGAGCATAAGCCTTGGAAAAAACTTTGTGATTTACTGAAGTTAGCCGAGTCAACATTTACTAAATTTACGGACATATTACCAGTCTTTGTAGCTAATAAATTCCTATGTACAAAAAAAATAAATATTACTCAATATAAATGCTGAGTAGTTAGTATATTTAGATACATAGAAATTTTTCAGACATCATCTTTACGTTTACTTCCAAACGCGATCGCATAACTTCGGATTACCATTAATTTTAATGAGACTTGCGGGAAATCCCCCGTAAAGCAAATATTAATCTGGTTGCCCATAACTTATGACTATCGCTGTCAAAAACACCCCAGACTTACCATCACGGTTGGTAAATAGCATACTCTCCATTAAGCCTGTCGCCAACTTTGCTAAACACCAAGCTAGACAAATGATGATTAAACGTGCTGAGAAACTTGGCGTACCTTGGACTTCTGAAGTGGAAACACTCAAAAAACGAGATTGGCAAGAAGATTTTACAAAAATTAAAAATCCCCAAATTGCCTATCCAGATTATTATCTGACTTCATTCCATGCTTACGAAAGTGGAAATATGAGTTGGTTGGCAGCATTTGAACTTGAATCTGCTGCTTATGCGGTTCATGCTCGTCTCTGGGAAGATGGAGGCAAACAAGGTGATGCAAAACTTCGTCAAAGCTACCACGATATCCTCAAAGCTCAAATTCCCCAACCTCCGCAAACAATTCTGGACATGGGATGTGGTGTGGGGATGAGTACTTTTGCACTACAAAAACTTTACCCCCAAGCAGAGATTACAGGTTTGGATTTATCACCTTATTTTCTCGCAGTTGCTGAATACCGATCGCAACAACGTCAGGCAGATATTAACTGGGTTCACGGGAAAGCCGAATCTACCAATTTAGCAGATGCCTCATTTGATTTAGTCTCAATTTTTCTCATGTGTCATGAACTTCCTCAAACTCCGACTCAACAAATTTTTGCTGAAGCCAAAAGGTTATTTCGTCCTGGTGGCAATTTAGCGATTATGGATATGAATCCACAATCGGAAGCGTTTAAAAAAATGCCTCCCTATATTTTAACTTTACTAAAAAGTACAGAGCCTTACTTGGATGATTATTTTGGTTTAGATATAGAGCAAGCTCTTATTAACGAAGGCTTTCAGACACCCATAGTTGCTCGCAACAGTCCGCGACATCGTACCATAATTGCGAGATTGAGTGCCTGATTTAATACTTTTAATCACAGCAGTAGCACCAGCATTACTACTGTTAGCATTTTACCACTGGAGATTGAATTTTAGCGCTTCCCGTAGCTTGCTTAGAAGTACGCTATTTTTCTTCTCTTTTTTTATATTAGGCATGATATCGGGTTTACTTGCCCTCGGTTTGCAACTGATATTTGAGTCACTAATAGGACAAATACCAGGTTGGCAACGCTTTACAAGAACCCTAATAGGGGCAAGTATACGTCAGTTATTTGCGATCGCACCAATTGAGGAAGCATGTAAGTTCGCAGTCACTTTTATACCAGTGTATTTCCTACAAAGTCGTTATAACTTGCGTATTCGAGCAATTTTTTTATGTGCGATCGCAGTTTGTCTGGGATTTAGCGCACAGGAAAATGTCGTTTATGTTTTTCACAATTCCGAATTGCTGTTCGAGAGAGTAATTGGTACAGCTTTTCATACTCTATTTTCTACACCTTGGGTATATGCTTTATCTAAATACACAACAATCATAAATTCACACCAACAAGATTATCGAAAGTATTTATTCTTCGCTGGCGCAAATTCGGTAATTTGTCATGCATTAGTTAATATTTTGTCAACTGCCGGAGAATATGCAAGAAATTTACAGTTCCTTAGCTACGGTTTATTTCCCTTTTTACTGTGGATGTTTTGGCGCTTTGAGCTATGTTTAAACTTGGTACAAAATAAATCCGTAACACCCTTAATATCGGGTTTAACACGACAACATCGTTACTGGCAAAGAGGTTTAGTATTGTTTATATTAATATTAGGAGGAAATGCAATTTTAGGGATGTTCGTATTAGTAGAAAAAGTGAGTCCGTTACTTTCACGAAATATCTTAGATGCCGAAATTTTTTGGTATATTTTAAGTCGTATATCTGTCAATTTAATTTTTGGTATTTTGGCAGTTGCCATTTATTTGTATTTACGAAATTCGTAGAGACGTTCCGGTGGAACGTCTATATTATAAATATAAATTTATTTATATTTATAAAGAAAGACGCTCCACCGGAGCGTCTCTACGAATTACAATTGTTATGCGGGTTACAATTGTTATACGAATTACAAGGGTTATGCGGGTTACATGGTTGCTAAGACAGGTTGTGCTGCTGCTTTTGTAGAATTCATATCGGAATCACTGCACAAAATCTCACAGGAATTATTCGGACTCTCAATTAACTTGATTTTATGCAAAATCCCACCTATATTTTGGATAGGCGATCGCAATGCATTACTAATATATAGAGCGATATTTTCTGCCGTTGGTACAACTTCAGCAAAGAAGGGAACGTCCTTATTTAAAAACATGTGGTCAAATGGTTCCACAACATAATCTTCAATGATTTGATTCAAAGCACCCAAATCTACCAACATCCCCGTACGTGGGTCAATTTCTCCCTTTACAGTCACTTCTAAATGATAGTTGTGTCCATGTCCGTGAGTTCTCGCACACTTACCATAAATTTTGGCATTTTCTTCATCACTCAACTTCGGATGCGCCAAACGGTGAGCAGCGCTAAAATGAGTACTAACCGATAAATAAGCTTCCATACCATTCCCCATATATTCTGCCCAAAGTTCTGGATGTTCAAAAAGTTGCACTTTAACTAAGGGTAAATGCGGTGCTAATTTTTGCCAAATTACCCTTGCAATATTCTCACTAGTTGGTAAAGTTTCCTCAAACTCAGACCAAGCATCGTTTAGAAAAGAATAGTCCAAATGACTTGTAACTTCTTTTTTAATTACATGTTTGACATCGGACAAATTTAATACCATACCATACTCGTCTAATTCCCCAATCATGGAAACGAATAAGACATAGTTGTGTCCGTGACCAGGAAATTTGGCACATGCACCAAACTTCTCCAGATTTTCGGTTTCGCTTAATTCTGGCAACCAATAACGATGACTTGCCGAAAACTGAGCGCGGCGATTAATAATGCATTGCATGAGTACCTTTCGGGCAAAATGTAAAATTTCTTAATGATTCCCTATTAACAGCATAGATCAATTTTGTAACCGATTGTTAATTTATTTTCACTGTTGACCATAAAGAATGCTGTTAGAGGGGATTATTTCAATTTTTTGAGAACACTGAATGTAGTTTTTCATCTACGTAAAAACATTTACGATACTCGTATAATTGAATTATTTAATCCCTTTCATGAATTCTTGTCTAGCTTCAATTACTGATGGCTTAAGAATACAACGTACCAATAAATGTATATCTAAATCTGGTAATAATTCACTGCGATCGCAACTTCCTAATTTTCGACTTTATTTATACATTTCCACAGAATCTTGCGCTTCAGACAATAACTGTTCAGCAATCCGAAACATTTCTTGCCCCGTATGTAAATAACCTTCATCATAACTAAGTGGAAAATATTTAAACTCGTCCAAACCATCGGTAATTCTATCAATACAATAATAAATATGTGCCGCAGTTCTCGCTAAACTTGGTGGATTTGGTAAAGAGCGAAAACTAGTTTGAGCTTTTTTAAGTTTTTCCCGACAATCATTTAAATATTCTTGAAAAGCTTCTAATAAGTCATCATCAAAAGGATCGGCAGATAAATCATCAATTTGTTCCGCCAATGAATCAATAATTGCACTTACTAATTCATTAATCGGATTGTAAATAAAATTCAACCATTCTTCAATTTGTTCGTCAATATCTCGTCCAGTTTTACGATTTGCTTGCTGCTGTTGAGCAGTTTTTGTACGCTGTTGACGGTTATTAACAAAACTTTGAGAATTTCTATCTAATTTTCTGTCATAACTTTGACGACTTTTCTCATCACCTAAAACCTCATAAGCTGCATTAATGATAATAATTTTGTTAGGGTTTGTGGTTTCCGAATTAATATCAGGGTGAAATAACTTTACCAAACGTCGGTAAGCTTGCTTTATTTCCGATTGACTGGCATTTTGATTAATTTGTAGTGTTTCGTAGTGATTAGTGTCTACCATTACTTAGGAAAGATTCAGGATTCAGGAGAGATTTTTACTCTAGGTGTTCCAAACAAAAAAATGCTTTGAATTAATAAGTTTAGTGGGAGCGTCTCGCTCCCTTTTATAAGTAACCAGACAGAATTAATTACAATACAGATTCTTGGATATCTTTGATAGGTAATAATTTCAGCCCAAGTTTTGTGTAATTAATTGTGTCCAACTACTTACTAAAAAACGATTAGAGATTTTATATACGGGAAAAACCCAATTTCCTGAGTTTTTCTGACTGCTATAAACTTGACATTCAAGACAGTCGCTACCAAGAATTCTACATACTGAATTCTATATTCCTTCCCTAGCCCATATTAGTAGCACTTCTCAATTCTAAATCTTGAAACAAAGGCGTACTTAAATACCTTTCTCCAAAACTGGGTTGAATCATCACAATTAATTTTCCTACATTTTCGGGACGCTGGGCAACTATAATTGCAGCACACAAAGCAGCACCACTAGATATACCCGATAGCAACCCTTCCTCACGTGCCAAACGTCTGCCGTATGCGATCGCATCATCATCGGTAATGCTAATAACTTCATCGATTAATTTTACCTTGAGAACCTGAGGAATAAAACCTGCACCAATACCTTGTATTTTATGGGGTCCTGGTCGTCCTCCCGACAATACTGGACTATTTGTCGGTTCAACTGCGATCGCTTTAAAACTCCGCTTGCGGGCTTTAATAACCTCTGCTACCCCCGTAATCGTACCACCCGTACCGACTCCCGCCACGAGGAAATCTACTTTTCCGTCAGTATCTTCCCAAATCTCCTCAGCAGTCGTTTCACGGTGTATTTTCGTATTTGCTGGATTACGGAATTGTTGCAACATATACGCATGGGGTACAGTATCAACAATCTCCTGCGCTCGTTGAATAGCACCACCCATTCCTTCAAGCCCTGGTGTTAGCTCCAGTTCCGCACCATATGCCCGTAGCATTAAGCGACGCTCGGCACTCATGGTTTCCGGCATCGTTAGTATTAACTGATACCCTTTGGCGGCTGCTGTCATTGCTAAAGCAATACCCGTATTTCCCGAAGTCGGTTCCACTAAAATTGTCTTACCTGGGACTATTAATCCTTCACTTTCCGCAGCGTTAATCATACTTACGCCTATCCGGTCTTTTACGGAGGCGGAAGGATTCATACTCTCCATTTTGACAACAATCGTTGCCACACATCCTTCGGCTTGAGGTATTCGATTTAACTGCACTAAGGGAGTACGACCAATAACTTCCGTGATATTACGAGCAATTCGCATAATACTTAATTGTTAATTGATAATATTTAATTGTTAGTAGTTGGGAGTTAAATAAATAATACTAACCATTCACCACTACTTATCAAGGAATATCAAGAAATAAATTATCCTGAATTCTTATTGTAGGGGCGGGAAAACCCCGCCCTTACGAAGGATATAGTAGTAAGTCGATAAGTTGAGATATTTTATTTTCTGGAAGTCCCTTAAGCACTAACCATTACTAAATGTAATACATAACATCTAGTCGCTTGCGGGAATCTCGCTTTTCACACACTTCGGCAAGAGTATACTTTTGCAAAATCGAGTTTGCAACCTGACGAGCCTCCTGCCAAACCTCTTTAAGCACTGCCCTATCTGCTGATGTCGGTTGTTGGGGTTTTTCTTCACTAGTCCGAACGTCTAAACCTTCAATACAAGTTAAAACCTCAAAAATCGTAATTTTCCAAGGTTCTCGCGCCAAATAATAGCCCCCCTTAGAACCCCGTTGGCTTTTTACCAAGCCTCCACGTCTCATAGTTGCTAGCAATTGTTCCAAATAGCGATCGGGAATATTTTGCTGCGCCGCAATTTGCCGAATCTGTAGCGGTTCCCCATTTTGGTAATGGGTAGCCAGTTCCAGTAATGCCAAAATTGCATATTCTGATTTACACGATAGTTCCACAAGCAGCAAAAAGTAAAGTTGGGAGTTAGGAGTTAGGAGTTAAGTAGAGACGATTCGTCTGTATGGGAATTCAAGGATTAAAAGTTGAGAATACATTTGATTGGCGATCGCAATTATAAAATAAGCCTAAAATAGACTATATCAGAGGAGCGACTAGGTGGGTTGCAATACTGCTCCGTTAAGCATTAATTCAGAAACCTGGTTTCTCTCATTCGCGAAACCTTCTGCGAGCAGTATTGCGGTGGGTTGTCTCTCAAAACTCCTAACTCATTACTATTTCCTAGTATACTCCGGTTCTCCACTGGAGTTTGTTACTTTCTATCGCTAAAAATAAAAATCCCCACTCAAGAGTAGGGATTTATGAATTTTAGATTATTACTTGTATTTAATAAAGCAGAAAGAACAAGTAACTAATGACTTACATCAATCTGAGAAATCTTAGAAGGTGAAGGTTGTTCTCAGAGTACCGATAATAGCATCATCATTACTGCTGCTTTGACCAGGTGCTGTCAACCAGATAACACCTGGGGTAATCGAGATGTTGTCGCTAACGCGGTACTTGTAGAAACCTTCGATGTGGTAAGGTACATCACGGTTGCCTCTACCAGCATTCGCTAAGGAGTAAGGTTCAGCACCTGCAAAAATACCAAGTACGTTACCTTTCTTACCAAAGTCAGGTAGTGCAACACCTAAGCCGTAGCTCCAAGCTTCTGTATCATCGTTTTTACCAAAGCCAGTGATGTCGTGATAAGATACGAAGCCACTAATCGAAAGCTTCTCACTAGGTCTAAAGGCTAATGAAGCTCCATAGGAGTTACTAGAAGAAGCACTTTGAGCATTTGTAACACTATTCCGACCTAAGGTATTAGCTTGGAAAGTACCAACTAAACCATTAGAATTAGTACCAGAATCAAACAAGCTGCTACCAGAACCATGATAACCGTGAACGTAGGTTGCAGCTAAAGCAACCTTCTGTCCCAAGTTGAAGTTAACTTGTCCAAGTGCTGCGTAGTTGCCTTCAAATAAACCTGCACTTTTATTAGGGTTATTTGCTTCCGATGCCATGTAGCCAACGGTAATCGAGCTAGGCTTGAGGATACCGCCACCTTTCCCAAAGGGGATATTCAACGCTGCACCAGCACCACCACCGATACGGTAGATGGGGCTTTCCGAAGCGAATGTGGAGAGGGCACCATTTCCACCGTCGTAGTCTTCAAAGTAGGGGTTGTTGGTTGCTGCGTAGTCGCTGTGAATACCACCAGTTGCTGCTACATACAATTGAGCGGGACCAACGGGGACGTAGTAAGCTAACCAATCAAGATTTACACCATTACCACTGTCACCACCAACATTAAAGGTTTGTTGACCTTCAGAGGTTAAGCCATCACCAATGTTTAAACGTTGAGCATTACCACTTGCTAAACGGGTATGCAATACGTCCTTACCAGTGAAACTGGTTTGTAAGTCCAAACGAACGCGGTTTTGGAAGACAGTATTGTTGTCGTCCTTAACTTTTCTGGTAGCGTTCGGGTTAGCTGCTGTGGGGGCAGGTACGGTTCTTTCGTTACCAAACACATCAGTAACTGCGAAGATTGCTTCACCAACCAGTTTGGTGGTGGTGGAGAATTGGTTTGCTTCCAATTCGGCTGTGCGTGCTTCTAAAGCATCAACACGTCCACGTAGGGTTGCCAGTTCAGCGCTAAATTCTTCTTGCAAGCGCTGTAGGGTTGCCAAATCTTCTTTAGTTACCAAGTCAGCTGTTGCGGTGGCGATTAATTCGTTAACCCGATCCAAACAAGCATTTAAACCTGCGGCAAATTCGTAACGAGTCAATGCCCGATTACCGCGATAGGTTCCGTTGGGATAACCAGCGATACAACCGTAGCGTTCTACAAGGGATTGCAATGCTTGGAATGCCCAGTCGGTTGGTTGAACATCGGAAAACTGTGAAACCGATGTTACTTGTGCTTGGGAGTTGCCTTTGCCTTCGTTGCTGTACTTATTGACTTGATCCAAAGTGTTAACTTCGGTTTGCTGAGGCTGCGATTGGGCAAACAACTCTGGTTTTTGAGCCGCTTCGATTGGGGTAGCAGCTGTAAATACTGTTGCTGTGGATGTTTCTGCCTTAGTTGTTTCTACTTTAGCAGTGTTGGGTGCAGCGTAAGCTGACGACGATAACAAGAGCGTCGCGCCTAAAACTGCTGGACTTACTACCAAGGATTTCCACAATATATTTGACATCTTTCCTGTTCTCCTCACACCTTCTGTAGACATTTTGTTTGCTGCAACTAAATGTTTGGTTAATGCTACTTGATTGTTTAGACCTGTTTACCTGAGTAAAAGTGCCCGCTACAATTTTAGTTTTAGTTAAGCTAACTACAATTCTATAGTCAGGTTAACAATTTACGCGATTAACTATGAGAATAAAATTGCTTTATAACTTGACATTATAAACCATTATTTCTTTCCCATGACAAGATAATAGCGTTCACCCGGCGAACTGTCACATGTTATGAGAAGAATATTTTTTTGAGTCAGATTGCGTACTGACAGTAGATTTATCCAAGGTTCGAGTAGAGTTCATCAACTGAAGGGTAGATATAGTAAAATGTATTGAGATTACAGAGACGCAATACTTGATATTAGCTTCACACAATCATATTACCAAATTGCGATCGCGAAATCTTGAAGAGCTATTTACCATCATCATTTAGATATAGGAGTGAAAATTAATCATGTGTTACCCAGAACCCTTGTAGAACCATCGCATTGCTACGTCTCTACGTCTTTTGCACTCCTATGTCTATTGATTAAATTCCCCCACATTTACCCACTTCATCTCAGATAGATGCTGAGAAACCTCATCCAGACAGGTAAAAACCGTAATGAATTATATTAGTGATGCTATGGGCATTACTTCATCAACAAGACAACGAGAGCGTTGTGTCAATTTCTTTTATAAAACGTGGGAAATCTTAGGTGACACAAAAACAATTCATGTATTGGTGGCAAAAATGCTGGGATTTTATCGGAATACGGATCGCGATCGCTCTTTCAATTTTAGGTATTCTGGGAAGTACTGCTCCAATTTCTATTGCAGCTAATATTCAGCAAGCGACTCCCACTAACTATCTAGAGACAAAAGCAGCAAGTGTTAATGTATATCTTAGTCCCGACTGTACCTGTTGTGGCAGCTGGATTGACCATTTGAAAAAAAATGGTTTTCAAGTCCAAGATTTTCCCACACCTGATATCGAGGCAGTAAAGCAAAAGTACCATGTGCCAAATAACTTAGCATCTTGTCATACCGCGATCGTAAATGGATATGTTATCGAAGGACATGTTCCAGCAAACGATATTCAACGCTTGCTTCAAGAAAAGTCCAATGTTTCTGGTTTGTCTGTTCCCCAAATGCCTGTGGGTACTCCTGGAATGGAAATAGGCAATAAAAAAGACCCATTTACAGTGTTTTCCTTCGCTCCCCAAGATAATGTTGTGGTATTTCATGATTATCCAGCTAATACATAGAACCTAATATAGAACACCTCTCCAAACCTCTCCCCTTGGTAAGGGGAGAGGCTTAATAAGGGAACACCAAGAAATAATAAATTGTCCAGATTGTTGTAGGGGTGGGGTCTCCCCACCCTTTAAGATGATATGATGATAAATCGATAGTTGGGATATTTTATTTTCTGAAAGTCCCTAATCTCAGTCTTCAGCGACGAAAATTTAAAGTTTTTAGTATATATGTGTAGATGTGTAGATGTAGAATAATATCTTCGTAGCTTTGATAATAATAAATAAATGATGGACTACTTCCGGGGAAATGTTACAGCAATGGCTGCTTATATACCTGGTGAACAGCCTAAACCCGGTAGCCAAATCATCAAACTTAACAGTAACGAAAACCCTTATCCTCCATCCCCTGTGGTGTTGGAAGTATTGCAAAACTTCAATAGTGAATCGTTGCGACGCTATCCGAATGCTTATGGTGAAGATTTTCGTTTATCTGCTAGTCAAGTTTTAAATATTCCTAGCGATTGGATTATTGTTGGTAATGGTAGCGATGAATTGTTGAATGTGGTCGTGCGAGCTTGTACAGAGCCAGGGAAAAAAGTTGCATATCCGATACCAACATATGTACTTTATAGAACATTAACCCAAGTACAATCTGCGGAACTGGTGGAGATTCCCTATGGAGAGAACTATGAATTACCACTCGATCAATTAATTGCAACCAATGCTGCTGTTACATTTATTGCTACACCAAATAGTCCTTCTGGTCATGTAGTACCAATAGACGAATTGCGGAAACTTGCCAGTAAATTATCTGGAGTTTTGGTAATTGATGAAGCTTATGTGGATTTTGCTCAAGAAAATGCTTTAGAGTTGGTCAAAGAATTTGAAAATGTTATCTCAATACGTACCCTTTCCAAAGGTTACTCCTTAGCTGGTGTGCGGTTAGGTTTTGGTATTGCAAATCCCAAATTGCTGAGTGGACTTTATAAAGTCAAAGATAGTTATAACATTGATGCGATCGCAGTTGCAGTGGGAGCAGCTGGAATTAGTGACCAAGTATACAAGAATGATTGTGTAGCAAAGATTAAAGCATCACGGGTACAACTTGCGATCGCTCTCAAGCAATTAGGTTTTCGTGTTTGGGATTCTCAAGCAAATTTTCTGTTGGTTCAGCCACTCGAAGTAAATGCAAAATATCTGTATCAAAAATTGAAGGAGCAAGGAATTTTAGTGCGCTATTTCCAGGAAACAAGACTCGATGATAAATTACGCATCACTATTGGCACTAATGAGCAAAATCAGATACTGATTAACGCTTTGATGAATCTGTTGAATCCAGTTCCCTCCCCTTTGCAAGGGGAGGGTTAGGGTAGGGTAATTTTATTTGGGGTTATGGGTTTTACTGGTTTAATTATACTATCAATTTTTAACTAGCAGTAGCTTTGCTAACGTCCTAACCTGTACGGATGAATAAAACACTTACGACTTTTGCTAAACGACTCTCCGTTGGGAGTAATGGGAAAAAACCCTCTTTGGGAATTATATTTTTAGGTTTACCTATATTTTTTCTTACTTATTTAGTCTATTTTCAACCATTGGGACGCTTGCTACTGAGTAAACAGCAATGTCAGGTGAAAAAATGGAATTTACCCAACAAAAACTCAAAATCCTTACCTGTACTTGTTCCTAGACCTTGGGTGACTTGCTGCGAAAATGACTCATCCTGTTTTGATAATCAAATATGGGGAGAAAATGAACCCCTCGCAGACCAAAAAGCACTGATAAATTCTATTAACCAAAGCTTGAAATACTTACAAACGGGAAAAGCTGAGGTAGATTATCAAAATTATCCCATAGTTGGCATAACGCGATCGCATGTCGTTGATAGTTTAATCAGGTTCCGAGAATTAGTACAAACTAGTAAGTCGGCAAAACAACTTAATGATGCTGTAAAACGAGAGTTTATTCTCTACCAGTCTATTGGTAGCGATAAAAAAGGTGGAGTTTTATTTACTTCCTATTACGAACCAATTTATGAAGCGAGTCGGGTTGCCACTGCCGAATACCGCTATCCCATCTACCGTATTCCCCCTGATTTGAGTTCCTGGCAAAGACCTCACCCAACCCGTGTAGACTTAGAAGGTGCCGATGGATTACAAGCTGCAAAGAGCAAATTAAAGGGTTTAGAATTTTTTTGGTTTCGCGATCGCATGGAAGCTTATATGATGCAAATCCAAGGTTCCGCAAGACTGAAGCTCACTGATGGAACACAAACCCATGTCGGTTATGCAGGTAATATTGCCCAAGATTATAAAAGTATCGGTAAGTCACTCGCTGAAGATAAAAAAGTACCCTTAGAGGGAATGACAATGCCGAAGATTTTAGATTATTTTCATAAGTATCCCCAAGAATTAAATATATATATCCCAAAAGACCCCAGTTTTGTTTTTTTCCAAGAAAACTACGGTGTGACAGCAACAGGTTCAACTTCAGTACCAATTACAGCAGACCGTTCTATTGCTACCGACAAAGCACTGATGCCCCCCGGAGCTTTAGCATTAATCCGCGCTTATCTTCCCCTAGTAAACAGCAAAGGAGATATGGAACATCGCATTGTTAGTAGATACGTACTTGACCAAGATGCAGGTGGTGCTATCAAAGGCGCAGGTCGTGTTGATTACTTCGCTGGTGCTGGTAAAATCGCCGGAGAAAGGGCAGGTGTCACGGTTGGACGAGGGCAGTTATTCTACTTAATACTGAAATGAAAAGGATGTAGAATGCAGAATTATTAAGGATATTCAAATTGAAAATAAATCTATCTAAAGATAGATGTCAAATCTTTTGATATTGGATTGGGTTTACATTTGTAAATAGGAGTAAAGCAAACTTATTAAGAAATATTAATTACTTGTTTTATTTCCATGTTTTATACCCAATACCTAAATAATGATTACTTTTTGATTCCTTAAAAAATAGGAACCACAAGGTATCACTTTCGTCATAGAAAATTAACATTAACTATTTAAATTCACGTAGATAATTTTTACTCAGCATGATAGTACGAAGGCTAATTTATACAGAAGTGTCAGCTTAGTTTCAAAAAAAAAAGCTGCAAATCAGAAATTTCATTATTTGAGCTTGTATATAAGCATATTCCTCAATCAGTGAGAGCAACACTTTGCTCTCACATCATATTCCAAAGTCAATCGGGGGTTTAAAGTGATTGGAATTTTAGTTGATGCTGATTTAATACTTGAAGCATTGATGAATCGGAACCATTTAGTCGGAGATATTAGCGAATTATTGGAAAGAGTGAATCCTCATATAAAAATGTATATTACTGATATTGGTTGGGAAAAAATATACACTTACGCAAGTCGCTTACAAAGCACAAATGTTGCTCAAGCTGTAATCGATTGGTTAAAAGACAAAATTACTATTTGTACAGTCGATCGCGATATGCTGCAATTCGCACGTTCTTTACCTATTCAAGACTTTGAATCGGCAGTAGAGTTTGCTTGTGCGAGCTTCCAAGAACTAAGTGCAATTGTCACCCATCGAGATGAAGATTTTATCAATGCACCTAATAAATTTTGGATTTGGTCAGTTGCAGAATTACGACTTCGTTCTAGTCTGGAAAACCAACTACAATTAACTAGCCAATTTACCTTCCCATCTACATATTCGTGTTAGAAGACAAAATGCAGAACTGAGAATGAATCATTATCTATTTGGTAGCCATTGAATTAACATTTATGTTAATTACAAATAAAGATTTTATCCTTATTTTTTGACTGGTTGTGGTAAATTTTGCAACCGAATTGTAGCCTCATCAATTTGCTTCTGGATTAGATTCAGATTTGCCTCCATAGTTCTCTTTTGGCTCTCTAGTAGTTCAGTTTCCTTTCGTAACCTAGACATTCGCAAATTATGGTCTTCAGTACGTCCAGGTTGATAAATTATGCCGAGATAAACAGTAATATTTGCCGCATCTAGTGTATTTACACCAGCAGAAAGATTAAAACCAAAATCATTTTCTGTATTTACATAGGCATTTGGTAGATAATTTAGCGGGTATCTATTGGGGTTATTAATATTTGTCGAATTATTGTTTGTGTTATTAACAGGAATCTGTGGGTTCGACTGCATTACTTGATTAAATGTCGAATTCTCACCCACAGTTGTGGATTGATTACTATTAGCTGTTTGGGAATAAGCAGGATAGTTACTAACAGCTGGCAAAATCAACGTGACTAAAACAGCAGGAACAAATCCAAGTAAATTAGTAAAAAACGGCGACTTGGAATTATAAATCATCGTTTTAAGGCAAATCTAGATGTATAGGTGATGCTGTTAGTCTAGCGCATTGCTGTTACTGTACGGTTAAATTTAATGTGTAATTTAATGTACCGCTACCGCTTGTTTGTTGCGAAATATTGCTACCCGAACCCTCTATTTCCACACTGACATCGGCGTTCGTTGGTGTATAGTTAGCTTTAATCTCGACCTTTTGCGTACCAGTTGATAGGTATGGTGATAAATTGATTTCAGATTGGTTTTTATCAAGTTGTTGTACAACTTTACCATTAATCGAAATTTCGCCTTTTAACTTTGTACCCGAAGAATTAATCTTTAGAGTTTGCGGTTGGTTCAGGTTTGCTGAACTCAAGCTAAAAGTACTCTCTTGGATACTAGTTTGGATATTAGAAGAAGATTGCGATCGCTGATTGGTTTGGATCGAAGTAAAGCTCTGCACGTCACTATTACCACTAGAGTTAACAGACGAGTCAATCGAAGCACTTTGTTGACTGTAGGAAAAATTACTTAGTCCAGACCAAACACTAATGATTAATCCCACACTTAGAGCGTAAAAAAGTAAGTTTTTCATATTAAGTAGAGACGACCTGATGGGTCATCTATTGTCATCATTTCAATTTAACAAAATAAATAGGAAAAACCCCCGTAGGGGTAATATATCGTTGCAATTGCTAAATTGAATATCACTGGAATATCATTTTGGAAAAGTCGGAAAAGCAGGTACATTAACCTTAACTTCGACATTATTATTAATTGGTTTGAACCGAACACCAGTTGGATTATGACCACCAGATAATCTTTGGTTGCTGTTCATGTTTTGGTTAACGGAACCTTTACCTGTATGAACTTGTACCCCTGTTACGCTTGATTGGTTGTTGAAGCAATCATCGCTAGCGCTTTGGGTAGCATTTTGATTTTGGTTAGCAGTGCTGCCTTTTCCATGAACACTAACTTGTACACCAACTCGGGTATTGATGCACACAGCGCTAGCAGATGGGGTTAAAGCCGGAATGACTGTTGACATTGCACTCACTGTAAAAGCACTTAAAGCAAGTAATTTGAGTTTCATTATTTTCTCCTGAAAATTAGTTATTAGGTATTGAGAATTGGGTTATTAGTTATTAGTTATTTACGACCAAAAAATAAATTACCCCAAATTTTAGTAGGGGTAGGGTCTCCCCGCCCTCACTCATACAATACAATTGATAAATCTATAATTTAGGACATTTTATTTTCTGTAAATCCCTAATTAAAAATTGGGGTAAGCAGGTACATCGATTTGAGGATTGACATGTATCTTGATAACTGGCATAGGAACACCAGTGGGGTTATTTGCACTACCACCAGAAACATATTGACCAACATTACGGTTTTGATTTACTGAACCAGAACCTGTGTAAACTTGTACGCCAGAGGTTGTAGCGCTGTTACCGTAGCAGTCATTGCTAGCTTGCTGATCGACCTTATTATTTTGATTCGCAACACTGTTTTTGCCGTGAATTGCCACTTGTACACCAACATCTGTAAGAACACAGACTGCTTTAGCCGAAGGAGTTAATCCGGGGATTAGGGTTGAGATAGCGCTAATGGAGAAAGCACTTAATACAAGTAATTTGAGTTTCATTTCTTTAATGTAAGTGTGTGAGGTAAGTGTGAAAGTAGGCTATTGTATAAATTAATTACAGATAGTTGTTGTGGCAGAAGTGAAAACTCGACTACCACCTCTTACTGAATGCCTACGTTGATTAACATTGCGACATTTCAAAACTCTGTTTGTTCGGTAGGTACGTATCCGACGATTACTATTTTGATTGTTGTTGAAACTATCATTTCTAAATACAGGATATACTGGTACTCCTTCGGGGAATACTGGAGCATTTCTGATAAATACGCCATTTTGACCAAGAGACATTTGAACATTGCCAGTATCAATATCTAAATCTTCAGCATTGGCAATTCCAGCAGTAAAAACAAGAGGGATAGAACAAAATGCGATCGCAATCAGCGAAGCGCAACGAAAGTATATTTTTTTAGCAGGCATGGCTTTTATCCTCAACCAAATACAAAGTGAATGATTTGCGGGTATTTGGTAATTGGTAATGGTTAAAAGTCATTTATTTTTTCCTAATAACCAATACCTACCAATACTGAATAACCAATAACCACTACCTAAAAGACTTAGTAGCAACCACCAGATGATGCTTGCTGTTGGACATTTCTCTGTACCGCATCGATATTAACGCGGTTGGCATGACCAAAAACGACTGCGTTTTGACCTAAGTTCTGACCAGAATTTTGGATTTGCTTTCCATAATTGCACCAGCCAGTTTTCTTTTGGTGTTGGTTACTAATTTGAGTACCGCTTGTGTTAACAGAGTTACCAGAACCACTGATAACAACGTTTTGATTCATATTTTGCTCTGCGGCTTGACCTTGTTGGGCAAAGGCAGCACCAGGAGATATAATCAAGGCAGCAGCTAAAAAAGCTAAGGTGTAGATTCTATTCTTCATCTTTCTAGACCTAATTAGTTGTGTGTTGCTGGTTACGAAGCTAATATTGCTAGTGTTTTTGAGGGTTTGGCTAATTCCAAAACACTGAGTAATGTAAATAGCCTCGCTAACCAGATTTTTTTTGTTTTTTGTTGCTTTTTTTGGATTTGTGAGGTTGTTAATTAGCCAACCTATCCAACCCCACATCTAGAACCACTTATACAGATGGAACTAAATTAATCAATTCAGCTTAGAAGGGGAAATAAGGGGTAGAACCAGAATTTTGATTTTGGTTTACATTTGTACCGTTAGTAATCCCTGTAACGTTACCATAACCATTATTACCAGCACCAATACCAGTGCTAGTTCCGTTACCTTGAACTTGGTTACCAGTACCAGAACCGTAGAAAGGACTACCGTACTTGGATTGGTTTTGGAATACATCAGTGCTGTTGGTAATACCTGTAACGTTACCAACTCCAGAATTGCTAGCACCAATACTTGTGTTAGTTTGATTACCTTGAACTTGGTCACCAGCAAATGCAGCAGGAGCGATCGCGAAAGCAGCTAATACAGCGAGAGCAAAAGATTTCTTCAACATGTTTTTAGACCTTACTTAGTTGTGTGTTGTTTGTTGTTTGTTAGTAATCGGAGAGAAGGTTACTAATACCCCAAGGGTTTGGCTATTTTGAGGTATTAGCAAAGCTTGATTTAGTAACCGTAGTAGCAGCTAGAACCAACTGATTGACTTTGGTTAGTGTTTGTACTGTTGGAAATTCCGGTAACGTTACCGTAACCAACGTTACCAGCAAAGATTCCAGTGTTAGTCGCGTTACCTTGAATTTGGTTCCCAGAAGCAGCACCACAGAAAGGACTGCCATATTTGTTTTGGAATTGACCAGTACTAGTGCTGTTGCTAATACCTGTAGTGTTACCAACACCAACATTGGTAGCACCAATATTCGTGTTGGTGACATTACCTTGAACTTGGTCACCAGCAAATGCAGCAGGAGCGATCGCGAAAGCAGCTAATACAGCAAGAGCAAAAGATTTCTTCAACATGATTTTTAGACCTTATTAGTTGTGTGTTGTTGGATAAAATTCAGAAAATTAAGTGAAAATTGATGATAGTTTGCCAATGTTTGAGGGTTTGGCTATTTTCAGAACATTAGCAACTATCTAGTGAGTCCACCAAGAAAACTTTCCTAGAAGCGGAAACCGCAACCAGAGTGTTGATTTTGACTAGTACCATTGGAATTAGAAATTCCAGTTACGTTACCATGACCAAGATTCCCAGCAGAGATATTAGTGTTAGTACCATTACCTTGAACTTGGTTGCCAGAACGATTACAGAAGCGACCACCGCGTTTGCTTTGGAATTGACCAGTGCTATTGCTATTATTAATACCTACAACGTTACCAACACCGACGTTGCTAGCACCAATATTCGTGTTAGTTTGATTACCTTGAACTTGGTCACCAGCAAAAGCAGCAGGAGCCATCGCGAAAGCAGCCAATACACCAAGAGCCAAAGATTTGTTCAACATGATTTTTAGACCTTTTTAGTTGTGTGTTGTTGAGTTGAATTAGAATATGAGAGTTAATTCTGAGAGTGAAATTTGAGCGATCGCAAGAGGATGATTTGCTAATGTTTCGGGTTTGGCTATTTTTTAGACACTAGTCAACAACCCACTTATATGCCCAATTTAGTAAGAGCAGCCGCTAGCGTATTGACTTTGGCTAGCATTTGTACCGTTAGAAATTCCCGTAACGTTACCATAACCAACGTTATTAGCAACGATTCCAGTATTCCCAGCATTCCCTTGAATTTGCTTACCAGTCACGCAGTAAGGATTAATATATTTACCTTGATATTGGTCAGTGTTTGTGTGGTTAGAGATGCCGCTAACGTTCCCAACACCGAAGTTACCAGATGTAATATTTGTATTTGAAACGTTACCTTGAACTTGGTTCGCAAATGCAGCAGGAGCCATTGCAAAGGCAGCTAATACACCTAGTGCCAATGATTTTTTCAACATATCTTAGTAGACCTGGTTTGTTGTGTGTTGTTGGATGAAAGTAAAGAAAATTTAGCAAAATCATTCTGTAGGGGCGAATAACCATTCGTTCATATTCGCCCTTACAATTCAATTAGTAACCGTAGTGGCAACCAGAACCAGCCACTTGATGTTGGCTGACACCAGTAGAGTTAACGATTCCTGTAACGTTACCTAAACCAACATTTGCAGTTGCGATCGCAGTATTGGTCACGTTACCTTGGATTTGATTTCCTGAACCACCACGGCACCAGTAACCACCTGATTTATATTTGATTTGACTTTGGTTTACTTTGGTACTGTTGGTGATACCTGTGACGTTACCATTCCCATAGTTGCCAGATGTAATCTGTGTATTGGTTACATTTCCTTGAACTTGATCCCCAGCAAATGCAGCAGGAGCAAGAGCAAAAGCAGCCAATAAACCAAGAGCAAAAGATTTCTTCAACATGATTTTAGACCTTCTTAGTTGTGTGTTGTTGATTTCGGTTCCAGAATAACACCTAAAATATTCAATGTAAAAAATTCAATTGAAAAACTTAGGGGTAGAAGACCGCAAAAAACCCATAGATATAAAATGCTTTACTTTTATTAGTTTGGCGTTGCAAGTATCCAAAAATACTTTGACAAGAAAGGGTTTGGCTATTTTCTTGTGGCAACACTTAGTTAGTAAGGGAAAGCAAAACTAGTAGTTTAACCTTGTCTAGTGATTGCGATGGACGCTAATTCTAGTGACATTCGCTAAACTGATATTATTAGATACGATAACAGCGTTAGAAATGTTCCCTTGAATGTTTCCTTAAACTTGGTCGTTAGCAAAAGCCGCAAACCGAGCAACCATTCAACCAGTAGACTAAAAACAACTGACTTATCCAACGTATATTTTTAGACCTCGCTAAATTATATGTTGTCGAAGTTGATTGTCTGGGCTTCGAGAGTTATCACTGTTACCAGCTACGTATAATTGCTTTTATGTATTTGGCTTTTATGTATTTGGCTTTAGTGTTTTGTTTTTTCTCTCGTTTGGAATAATCTAAGCTACATATTTCACTTGAGTCATTCCGGATAGGTTAGAGATTTTTTTTGATTTTTATAGTTTTTCATATTTTTTCCATAGCTTGCGCTTTCCCTGACCTCTGAATCACCTCTAATTATGTTTACAGGGACTATCTCTTGGGACTGTTTTTTGGAACGTTCCTTATTGATGTCCTATACATAATAGTTTTAACCAAGGATTTTAGGTGTGTCAAGTCTTGGGTAAAAAAAATGGGCGTATTTTTTTTTTGATGTTAGGATTGACCACTATATATAGTTAAATTAAGCGTGCTGTAACTGTGAAACGGAAAGCTAAACCACGGATAGCGTCTTTGCGTGAAAGGGCGGGGCTGACCCAGTTAGAACTATCGCGCCTTGTCGGCGTGACTGAGAGTACAATCCAAAACTGGGAAAGCGGTAGAACTGGAACTGACCACATTGAAAGAATTGCTAAATTTTGTAAAGCCCTGAACTGCCAGGTAGAAGATTTGATTGAGTATATCAGCGAAATATCGTCTGAGCAATCAGCACAGCCGAATTCGTTGAGTGATATTAGGAATTTATTGGGAACCCAGGAACCGACTCAAGCTGTGTCTGACTTAGAACGACAGTCTCAATCCAGCGAGGTAAGTAAATCGAAAGTATAAATTAGGGATTGGGGAGAACATTTCTCTGGAAGCTTCCCACTGTCGGTTTATCACCATACTATTTTAAAGGGCGGGGAGACCCCGCCCCTACAACAATTTGGGCAATTTATTTTTGGTGTTCAATAATGGTTATGCTTTTGTCATTTTCATTTTTTGAAGTTTGATTGTCACCATACCACCTAAGACCATTAGACCAGCTAAAGCAGAAGGTTCAGGCACATCTTTCACAGTCTTGTTCCAAGAGTAGATACCTGTGTGGGATGTGGTGTCAGTGGTGAGATTGCGATCGCCTGCGATCGCACCTGAGTCTGTGGCAACAAAGTTAAATGCATAGTCTGTTTCACCATTGAAGGTAATCTTGGCAATTTCACTCATTTGGAATTTTGTATTTGTGAGGAATGCTGTTTTTGCCAAGTTAAATAGCATTGCATCAAAAATTTGATTTCCGGTTGAGTTGCGAGCAAAGTCAGGTGATGTTTTGAGATAATTGCTGTTGTTAACCATATTATTACCTTGCTTAACTTTTTGTCGCGTGTCTACATATTTCCCAGCAATATCCAAATGTCCTACTAAGTCAACTTGCAACTTACCAGTCGTTTCATCGTATGTTACATCTCCAATGTTTGGGTCTCCGGCTGTATTAAACCCATTGGTGTTAAGATGACCAATAATCGCGCTGTAGTTATTGTTAAAGTCTTTCAACATGTTAGAGCCAGGAGTCGTGGGGATACTCGACATCAAGCTACCATAAGTATTGCGAAAACCAGTTAACCATGAATTTGCTAACTTCCCATCAGCCCAATCTGCCTTGGTGACGCTTTCTACCTTAATTGTGTTCTTTCCTAATTTACCTGTGAAGCCAACATGGTCTACAACAATTTCGCCATTTGTGAATAGCTCAACGTTGGTTGCGCTACTGTTATCAGTTAGAGCGGAAATAGCTTTATTAATGTTATTTTTTGTAATGTCATTTAATTTTTGTCGATTGACACCACCAATACCTGAACTATCATATTCAGCAGGTTTAGTACCATCAAAAGTCCAAGTACCAATATTTGGTTTATCTGTAGATTGGTGTTGGGTATCGTTGGTAAAAAATTGTATATCAGTTGTTCTAGTAAGACCGCTAGCAAAGGCTGGAGATGATGCGATCGCGCTTATACTTGCAGCTAATGAAGCACCAATCAATAACTTTCTTTTAATATTAAGTACCATTTGTAGTTTTCCTTTCTAATTTTGTGTTTCTTAATCAACGACTAATTTAATTTAATTGACAGTAAACATTGGTAAACTGACAGTGAATTTATAGTTTTTTTTGATGAATAAAAACAGTTCCAAGTACTATCAGTAATAAGTATATATACGGTTTTAATTAGCAGGTTTAAGTGTAAACCACAGCTTTTCAGCCACATATCAGGCAATATCTGATTTTTCCAAACTGTATTAGAGAGTAATAGTTTTTCAATTGCGTACAAGCGATACAATAATTTAGGTGATTAAGCAAAAACCAAAGAGATAAACTATGGCAATTTTACAAATGGAAGACGGAAGCACTCAAACCGACTTACAAGAAATTGTGCGGGAACTTTCACCACTGGGTATTAGCCTTAATTATTGGGCTATAGCTGATAACCAAGAGTTACAGCATTTACTCGCACAAGATAGTCTCACCGAAACTGAGAAAGAAACGGTATTACAAGGGTTAGATAATTATTTTGAACAACTCAAGCAATCTGCTGGTTATACTTCCCGCGATTTAATTGCGTTGCATCCAGAAATTCCCAACCTTGATGTAATGCTGACAAAATTCGATAAAGTCCATACCCACGCAGATGATGAAGTACGCTACATCGTTGCAGGGGAAGGGGTTTTCGGGTTTGTACGTCCCGATGGTAGTCAAGTTGAACTCACAGTGCAACCTCAAGAATATATCAATGTTCCCGCAGGTACGGAACACTGGTTTTATCTGACACCAGCAAAATGCATCAAAGCTGTGCGCTATTTCATTGGTACTGATGGCTGGGTTCCTGAATATACGGGGACAGAAATTCGCGTTCAGCGTCGGGTTGCCGTGGTAGGGTAAAGGGTGATGGGAAAAATTGTTTTTTGTGATTTTGATGGGACAATTACAGCACAAGAAACCTTTGTTGCTGTTTTGAAGGAGTTTGCACCGGAACTTGCAGCAGAATTAATCCCGCAAATGTACGCTCTTAAAGTTACTTTACGTGAAGGTGTGCGGAAAATATTAGAATCGATTCCATCTTCACGTTTGCCAGAAATTATTGAGTTTACCCGCACTCAACCAATACGTGATGGACTTCCAGAATTGCTGGATTTTCTCGATTCCCAGGATGTTCCCTTTGTGGTTGTTTCTGGTGGGTTGCGGGAAATGGTGGAAGTGGTGATGGGGGATTTGGGACAAAGAGTAAAGGCAATTCATGCGATCGCACTCGATATAAGTGACTCCCATTTTCGGGTATTGTCACCCTATGAGGGAGAGACAGAATTAGTAGATAAAGTGAAAGTGATGGAAATGTACCCCGCAGATGTGAAAATTGCGATCGGTGATTCTGTCACTGATTTAAATATGGCTATTTCTGCACCAGTTGTTTTTGCTAGAGATAGACTAGTTCAATATCTTGAAGAACGTCACAAAAGTTACATTACCTGGAATGATTTTTTTGATGTGCGTGATGCTCTTAAAGAATTGTGGAAAATATAGCAGAATACAGTAGTCAGTAGTCAGCATTTAGTAGTAAAAGTATCCTGTAATTAATTGACTTACAAAGTGTTGTATTGAAAAATCTAAAATCCAAAATCTAAATGACTCAACAACAATTACTTAATAATATCACTATCGAATTTGACCCACGTTCTCAACTGTGTGAAGCTGCTAGTCACTTCTACAAACAAGGATGGATGTTAGGTACAGCAGGGAATTTATCTGTAAAATTAAAGGATGGTAGTTTCTGGATTACTGGAAGTGGAAAATCAAAAGGGGAACTTTGTTTAGATGATTTTGTACGTGTATATCCAGATGTATATCCAGAGGGAACTGAAGCAGTAATAAACGAAGCGATCGCACCACAATTCAAAGCATTAAAACCATCAGCAGAAACATCAATTCACCAAGTAATTTACGAGATATTTCCTGAAGTTTGTGCTTGCTATCATGTTCACTCAATCGAAGCTAATTTAGTCTCAAATTTTGTAGAAGGTGACGAATTACCTTTACCAGCTTTGGAAATGCTTAAAGGATTGGGAGTTTGGGAAGAAAATCCTAATTGCACAATGCCTTTATTTACAAATCATTTTCACGTTCCTAAAATAGCCGCAGATATTAGAAGTTATTTTCAGAGTAATCAAAAGAAACAAACTCAAGTTCCCGCATTACTTATCCGCAATCACGGTATAACCGTATGGGCAAATTCACCGAAAACAGCATTTCATTATATTGAAGTCGCAGAATATATTTTCCGTTATATGGTTGCCGCAAAAAAAGCAGGAATTTAATAGACATCCCCCGAAAGACATAGAGATGTAACATTGGCAGGTGTTTTTTACCCACATTCCGCAC